>NZ_JAUBTL010000099.1:0-17626 GCF_036702475.1 Microcoleus sp. D2_18a_B4 | reverse complement strand
TATTTTAAAGTCCCAAAAGCCTTTCGACCCCAATTATTTACTTGCTACCCCTTGACAGTTCAAGACAGTATCTACGGAATTACGCTCGATTCACAGAATCCGAAAATGTAGGTTTGTATTTATGGATGGGTGGGGGCGGGTTTTCGAGATGGTCTGTTTCAGTCAGAAATTGTCTGTAAAACCCGCCCCTACGGAATTATGATCGATTCACAGAATCCGAAAATGTAGGTTTGTATTTATGGGTGGGTGGGGGCGGGTTTTCGAGATGGTCTGTTTCAGTCAGAAATTGTCTGTAAAACCTGCCCCTACGGAATTATGATCGATTCACCAAACACGATATAACTAATAACTAATAACTAATAACTAATGACTAACATACAATTTCTGCAACCAGGAGATTTGCTCAAAGTAATTGCCCCTAGTGGCACTTTGCGAGAATCAACCAACTTTGAAAAGGGTGTAGAAATTTGGAAATCCCGCGGCTATCGACTTGAATTAACACCGGGTTTTGACGATCGCTGGGGCTATTTGGCCGGTTCCGATGAAAACCGCGTCCGACAGTTGGCGGATGCCCTCAGTGACCCGGATTGTCGCGGTATTCTGTGTGTTCGTGGCGGTTTCGGCAGCACTCGACTTTTGGAAAAAGGAAAAGTGGGAAAGGCGGAAAATTCCCAATTTCCAACTCCCGATTCCCATTCGCCGAAATGGTTAATCGGCTTTTCAGATATTACTGCTTTGCTGTGGAATCACGCTAAGTTAGGGATTTGGGGCGTTCACGGGCCGATGCTGACAACTTTGGGGGCAGAACCGGATTGGTCTGTCGATCGACTTTTTGACTGCATAGAAGGTCGTCCCTTACAATCTTTGCAAGGTAAAGGATGGGGCAGCGGACAAGCCACGGGGCGGCTGTTTCCTGCGAATCTGACTGTGGCTTCTCATTTGCTCGGAACCCCGTATCAACCGGATTTGACCGGGGTTATTCTCGCATTTGAGGATGTTTCCGAGGCTCCTTACAGGGTCGATCGAATGCTGACTTTGTGGCGGATGGCGGGGGCTTTCGCTGGGGTGCGGGGCATTGCTTTGGGGCGCTTCAGTCGCTGCGAGATTGAGCCGAGTATTCCCAGTTTTAGCATTGAAGAGGTTTTGCGCGATCGGCTGGGGGACTTGAATATTCCCATTGTCTCGGATTTGCCCTTCGGGCACGAGGGAGTTAACGCTGCTTTGCCGATGGGACTTATGGCGAGTCTCGACGCTGAATCGGGATTGCTGATTTGTGGCGATCAATCGCAACTTTAGATTAGGGCTCAACGTCTATAACTTTAACATGAGATTTTGCACCCGCTAAATAGTCCCGTTAGGTGAGGTTGACACGGTTGGCAGAAATTACATTTAAAATGGATTGTGTATGCAAATGTCGGCGCCAAGAAAGCAAAAAGATTTTAAATTTTTCCAGAGGTTGATATGAAAGCACACAACTTGTTAAACAGTATTGCTGCCGCTGTGCTAGTTACGGGATTGGCACTTACCGGAATTTCCTCAAGTGCGGTTGGCGAACAGATAGGTAATAACGATCGCATAGATGGAGTAATTCGCCGCACTTCCCCGATTTACCGTTTCCGAAATATGTGGACACCCGGAAATCCGACGGAAGAATTGCGCGGCCAAGAATACACATTCAGCGCAAGGGAAGGGGATAACATTGAAGTGTTTTTAGATACAGATAGAAGTCGCGGTTTTACTTCCGTCATGGTGCTGTTTTACGGGAACAACAAACAAGTCGCTTTTACGCTAGACAGTTCTTTTAATTATCAAATTCCCCGTACTGGCGATTATAAACTGTTAGTGTTAGCAAAAGATGCAGCCAGGGGCGGTAGCTACACGCTGGAAGTTTCGGGAATTGATGGGGGCGACAGACGAGCTCGCAATTCGCGGGACGATTGGTACACGAGGCGAGATGACGGCCGATATGACGGTCAATATGACAGAGCACAGCTTCTGGAAGATGATTTTGGCTTGCGGTCTGTTGATTGTCGCGAGAGACGTTCTATGGTGAGAGTAAGGTTTGACGATGGAAATCAAGACTCGACTTACTGCGCTGTCCCGACTAGAAACTTTCCGGCGGGAGATTATTACTACAATTCGCGGACTAGAGATTTAGATTCGGCGAGGGTGGATAATAATAGGAGGTTCGATGAGCGTCGAGAACAATGTCGGGTAGTGGTGGGCGGAGTGTGCGTAACGAGGTAAGTAGGTCAAGCTGTAGCGCGGGATCAGAAACCGGGTTTCTTCGTAGAAACCCGGTTTCTTTGCGTATACACAGGATTTCTAGCAGTCCTTTATATACAGTCGCTCTCTGGCCCTCGCCTCACTTTCTTTGGCAATGGCAAAATACACATTTGTACACACAACGATTTTGTCGAAAAGGACGATCGCACAGTGGTAAGCTACCAAAGGCATTGAAATATCTAAGGTAGAGAAAAGTTAAAATGTCGGCATTAAATGAAGTTCCCTTGTTGTTGCGGGCAGCCCGCGGCGAAACCCTAGACCGCCCGCCCGTGTGGATGATGCGTCAAGCCGGCCGCTACATGAAGGCTTATCGAGATTTGCGAGAAAAGTATCCCTCGTTTCGCGAACGTTCCGAAATTCCCGAAGTTGCGATCGAAGTTTCCCTTCAGCCGTGGCGCGCGTTTCAACCCGACGGCGTAATCCTGTTTTCCGATATTGTCACCCCCATGCCCGGTTTGGGCATTGACATGGACATCGCCGAAGGCAAAGGCCCGATTATCCACTCACCCATCCGCACTCAGCAGCAAATCGACAACCTGCAACCGCTGAACCCGGAAGAAAGTTTGCCGTTTATCAAAACCATCCTGAAATCCCTGCGCGAAGAAGTCGGCAACAAATCCACCGTGCTCGGTTTTGTGGGCGCGCCGTGGACGCTGGCGGCCTATGCGGTTGAGGGCAAAGGTTCTAAGGATTATGCCATCATCAAAAACATGGCATTTTCCGATCCAACTTTACTGCATCAGTTGCTGTCGAAATTCGCAGATGCGATCGCCGTTTACGTGCGCTATCAAATCGACTGCGGCGCGCAAGTAGTGCAAATGTTCGACTCCTGGGCCGGCCAACTTTCCCCGCAGGACTACGACACCTTCGCTTTACCTTACCAGAAACAGGTGTTCGAGCAAGTCAAAAAAACCCATCCCGACACCCCGCTAATTCTGTTAGTCACCGGTAGCGCCGGCCTCCTCGAACGCATGACAACATCCGGCGCGGATATCATCAGCGTCGATTGGACAGTGGATATGGCCGACGCGCGCCGACGTTTGGGCCCCAATATGAACGTTCAGGGAAATCTCGATCCGGGCGTGTTGTTTGGTTCTCAACCGTTTATTCGCGATCGAATTCTTGATACAATTCGCAAAGCGGGCCCGCGCGGACACATCCTCAACTTGGGACACGGCGTGTTACCGGGAACTCCCGAAGACAACGTGCGTTTCTTCTTTGAAACGGCAAAACAAGCCGACAAATTGCTTGCAGTTGCTGCTTGAAATTGATTGCGAACTGGTTCTAACTGGTTTTAACTGGTTCCCAGGCTCTGCCTGGTGAACCCATATCCAGAGGCTCTGCCTCGCGTAAAATGGAGGCAGAGCCTCCGGATCTGCGTTACCAGGTCAGAGCCTGGTAACGAGTAACAAAAACACACAATATTTGTAGGGACACGGCAATGCCGTCTCCAACCGTGAAAAAAACACGGCAATACCGTCTCCCTACCCTGGAAAAAGCGTCAAATCCTCCCTCTTCCCCTGCGGCAAAATGAACTCCAAAAAAATTTTTGTGACGGGTGCAAGTGGCTGTATCGGTCACTACATGACCGAAACTTTGATTCAAGAAACAAACCACGAACTCTACTTATTAGTTCGCAACCCAGAAAAATTAAAATTTGACTGGAAAGCCCGCCCCGGCATCCATATATTACAAGGCGATATGCGAGATATCGAGCAATTTGCCGAACTTTTGCAAACAATAAATGTAGCAATTGTAGCCGCTACTGCTTGGGGAGGAACTCAAGAAGTTTTTGATGTTAACGTAACCAAAACTCTCCAGCTAATTCAACTACTTTCGCCACAGACTTGCCAACAAGTAATTTATTTTTCAACTGCCAGTATTCTGGGTCGAGACAACAATTTGCTCAAAGAAGCCGGGGAACTGGGGACAGATTATATCAGCTCAAAATACAACTGCATGGTGCATTTGTCTGCCTTAAAAAATGTGCCTCCCATTACGGCACTTTACCCGACATTAGTATTGGGAGGAGACGCCGAAAAACCAGTCTCTCACTTGTCATCGGGCCTGCCACTTGTGGCTAAATGGATTGGTTTGATTCGCTGGTTTAAGGCAGATGGTAGTTTTCACTTCATCCACGGCGCAGATATTGCTAAAGTAGTTAATTATTTAGTTGAACATCCGCCTGCTTCCGAGGAACCGCGACATTTTGTGCTAGGAAATCCGGCGATTACAGCTAACGAAGTGGTAGAACAAGCTTGCCAGTATTTGAATAAAAAGATATTTTTTAGGATTACTCTGTCACCTTGGCTAGCCGATTTCTTTATTTGGCTGTTCCGAATTCAGGTGGCTGCTTGGGATAGATTTTGCATCAGCTACCGCCATTTTACCTATCAAAATCTTGTGAATCCCGAAAGCATAGGAATGCCAAGTTACTGCGGCACAGTTGCCGATATGTTAAGAACTAGCGGGATTCCCGGCAAAGATTCAAAGTAGTCCGTACACTCCGCACCAATAATCGGACGGGCTAGAAGCCCATCCCACAAGAAAGATTGTGGGATGGGCTTCTAGCCCGTCCCTAATTATTTTTGCGCTTCTCAAATCCCATCCCACAAGAAAAACAATTTTTGGGATGGGCTAGAAGCCCATCCCTAATTCTTTATGCTATTCAAGTCTAGTGTTTCAAATTCTTTTTTGCCTTAGTCCCATGCTTTTTAAATGCGATTATCGTCAATTAAGGGTCAAATAGGATAAGATATCAGCATTTGCACACTTTAACAGGGAACTGCAAGCTAAAAATTGCGCTCATTTTGTTGGTATTAGGGGGTGTCACCCCTCGCCAGATATTCGATCGAGTGCAAGATCGTAATTTTAGCCTTAACATGAAGTCTTGAGAGTCGATCGAACTCTCAAACACGCCAGCCCGATCGCAAGTTGTTTACTGATGTGAGGTTTAACATATAATGCGAGTTCTTTTAGTTTACCCGCTGTTTCCGAAAACATTTTGGTCTTACGAGAAAATCCTAGAATTAGTCGATCGTAAAGTGCTGCTGCCACCGCTGGGTTTGGTAACGGTAGCAGCTATTTTACCCCAAGAATGGGAATTTAAGTTAGTCGATCGCAATATCAGACAAATCACCGAAGCAGAATGGGAATGGGCCGAGCTCGTTATTCTCTCGGCAATGATTGTCCAAAAAGAAGATTTGCTAGACATAATTCGCGAAGCAAAACGGCGCGGTAAATCCGTAGCTTGCGGCGGCCCTTACCCGACTTCAGTACCCGAAGAACCTCAAGCAGCGGGCATAGATTACCTGATTCTCGACGAAGGCGAAATCACCTTGCCGATGTTTGTCGAAGCAATAGGGCGCGGCGAAAAAAGCGGAATTTATCGATCGGACGGCGTAAAACCAGACGTTACCACAACGCCAGTCCCCCGCTTCGACTTGCTGGAATTAGACGCCTACGACTCAATGTCGATTCAATTTTCCCGAGGCTGTCCCTTCCAGTGCGAATTCTGCGATATCATCGTCCTCTACGGCCGCAAACCTCGCACCAAAAACCCCCAACAATTGATAGCAGAATTAGACTATCTCTACAACTTGGGCTGGCGGCGCGGCGTGTTCATGGTAGACGACAACTTTATCGGCAACAAACGCAGCGTCAAACTGTTGCTAAAAGACTTAAAAGTCTGGCAAGAAGAACACAAATTCCCGTTTACTTTTAACACAGAAGCATCCATCGATTTAGCACAAGACCAAGAATTGATGGACATGATGGTTGCTTGCAATTTCAATGCAGTGTTTCTAGGGATTGAAACTCCCGACGAAGAAAGCCTGCAAATGACGAAAAAATTCCAAAATACCCGAAATTCCCTGATCGAATCCGTAGAGTTAATTGCTAAATCAGGTTTGCGAGTAATGGCCGGATTTATCATCGGATTTGACGGGGAAAAACCCGGCGCCGGTCAGCGGATTGTCCAGTTTGCCGAAGCAGCAGCAATTCCGAGCACAACCTTTGGAATGCTGCAAGCTTTGCCGCACACTGCATTGTCCCACAGACTAGCAAAAGAAGGGCGGTTGCGCGACAAATCGGGCAACCTCAACCAGACAACTTTGATGAACTTCATTCCGACGCGGCCTCTCGAAGATATTGCCCGCGAATATGTCGAGGCATTCTGCGAAGTGTACGATGCTGAGAAATATTTAGACCGGACTTATCGCCACTTCTTGATGCTGGGTGCACCTACAGCAAAGATACCTGCAAGAGTTCCGAGTTGGATAGACTTGCGAGCACTGTTAACTGTGGTTTGGCGGCAGGGAGTCAAGCGCAAAACTCGGTGGAAGTTCTGGCATCATTTGTTCAGCATTCTCAGACGCAATCCTGCGGTTTGGGATCATTATTTGACAGTGTGTGCTCACAACGAGCATTTCCTCGAATACCGCCAGATTGTGCGGGATGAAATTGAAGCTCAATTGGCTGACTTTTTGGCTAATGAGTCTCAAACTGTATATCAAGAACCTGTTGCTGTTGAGGAAAAGCAAGTGCAAGCGGTTTAGGGTTGGAGAATTCAACCGCAGATAAACGCAGGTAAACGCAGATGAATGTAAGATTGTCTGCGTTTATTTGGTTATACTTAGTTTATAGACTTGTTTTTTTAAGAGCATGGAAACTGTAAATATCCATCAAGCTAAAACAAATTTCTCACGACTACTGTCGCGTGTGGAACTGGGAGAAGAAATCATTATTTCCAACGAAGGCATCCCAGTCGCGAAGTTGGTTCCATTTCGTACTTCATCCAATCGACGAGCTAGTTTGGGACAAGATCGAGGGAGATTTGTTTTGCCAGAGGACTTTAACGATCCTTTGCCAAAAGAGATTTTGACAGCATTCGAGGGAGATGAAGAGTGAAACTCTTGCTGGATACGCAGTGTTTTTTGTGGTGGTTTGCCCAACCAGATCGATTGAATGAGGAGGCGATCGCACAGATTGCCGATGAAACGAACGAATTGTGGTTTTCTGTTGCTAGTGTCTGGGAAATGGGCATCAAAGTTGCGATCGGAAAGTTACCACTTCCAGAACCTATAGATACCTACATTTCGACGCGCATGATACAGTTAGATGTGCGATCGCTGGAAATTACAGCACCTCATGCCCTGCGAGCGGCTGCGTTACCATTACATCATCGAGATCCCTTCGATCGAATGCTGATTGCCCAGGCTCAGATGGAGGAGATGACGCTTGTGAGTGCTGATTCAATGTTCAAGCAATACAGCGATATTGCTATTCTTTGGGCCGCCAATTCGTGAGATTAATCTCGTTTCCAAGCTCTGCCTGGAAATGTCAGATTCTGCGGATATGCTGGTTCAAGAAAGCAAGCAGATAGAGCCTCCAGAGACATTCTCCGTCTCCGATCTAGCAGGTAAAATACTACTATTGGCGGCAGCAGTTATTTCGGCAGATAGAGGCGCGATCGCCCGCAAATATGAAAATCTAATTACAAGCTCAAAAATATCAAAATAGCGATCGCCCTCAACCCGCCATGTTAGGAACAAATCAACTCAGAACAGCCGCTCTCTTAGGACTCCTAAGCGGCCTTCTCGTTTTAGGAAGTTATTATTTAATCGGCAACGAGCAAGGACTTTACATCGGTTTAGCGCTAGCCGCCTTCTCAAGTTTTAGCTCTTGGTACTATTCCGACACGGCCGCGTTAATGGCTTACCGCGCTCAGCCGATCGCCCGCAGCGAAGCACCAGAAATCTACGATATGGTAGCATCGCTGAGTGAAAAAGCCCAAATTCCCGTGCCTAAAATATTTCTAGTTCCTACTCAATCTCCCAACGCATTCGCCACAGGAAGAGACCCGGAACACGCGACAATAGCAGTTACTGAAGGCATCATCAAGCTGCTTTCCCGCGAAGAATTGGAAGGCGTTTTAGCGCACGAACTGACACACATCCGCAACCGCGACACCCTCACTCAAGCAGTTGCAGGAACAATTGCCGGTGCAATTACATTTGTCGGGCGAATTCTTACTTTTGGAGCGCTTTACGGCCCGGTAACACGGGATAGCAGACAAGGCGCGAATCCGTTTGGTTTGCTGTTTTTAATCATTTTAGCACCGCTATCAGCAACCGTAATTCAAATGGCGATTTCTCGGACGAGGGAATTTGCAGCCGACAGCGGTGCAGTGGAAATTACCAATAACCCGATCGGTTTAGCAAACGCGCTGCAAAAATTAGAGAAAATGGGTCATGAAATTCCCATGCACGGCAATCCTGCGATGTCGCCGCTGCTGATTGTTAATCCTTTTTCGACTAAAGGTTTGCAGTCACTTTTCCGCACTCACCCGCCGACAGAGGAGCGCATTCAACGCCTTTTGGAAATCGCGCAGCAGCAGCAGCAAGGTACTCCAGTTATGGCCTACGTGCCCGGAATTTGATCGATCGAAAATGCAGCAAGAATATTGAAAAACCAGGTTGTTTGAACCAACCTGGTTTTTGTTTGTTTATAATGGTAGCTGTGGTACGATCGACTCGCACAACTAATTTGCGGCGCGGGTGTGAGTAAGTGATTCCAGAATTCGATGAAAACGGCAATCTACCACGGGGAGTTCATTGGTGCGAATGGGAGGAGTTTGAGGAAAGATTTGGTACGACTGTTCCCAGAAAGAACATGATAAAGGGGTTGAAACTGGCAATGACTCAGTTAAAAGCGGCAGGTGCTAGAACTATCTATATTGATGGTAGTTTTGTTACCAGCAAAGACAAACCTAATGATTTTGATGCTTGTTACGATAGAGAAACTGTAGACAGGGAGTATCTGAGAATCAATGCTCCTAGATTGTTCAATCATCAGGATCGAAATGCCCAAAAAGCTAAGTATCGAGGGGAGATTTTTCCCTCAGACGAACCTGTAGGCAATTACGGAGAAAATTCCTTTGAATTTTTTCAAAGCGACAGAGGGCAAAACAAGAAAGGAATTATAGCGCTCGATTTAATGAGGTGGGAACCGTGATTAAAAATGAATTTGAGTACGGAGTCAGCAAAGATTGGGTGCAAAAATTCAACAAAACTCTAGCAGCAATGGAGCGGGATGAAGAAGCAAAAAGAAAGGACTTCCTCAAATGGGATGCTGGTAGAGGTTCGATTCAGCGCCATTTGGATCAGTTGCACGAAGAAATAGCAGAATATGAACGATTGATGGCGTGGGACAAGAGTAAGCCGATCGAACTTGTAGTTGAGAATTTCAATAAACTATCAGATGCTTTAATTAAAGCTCGAATGGCAGCAAAAATCAGCGTGGAAGAACTAGCAGAAAGGTTGGATATGGACCCTGAACGCCTTAAGGAACACGAGAAGAAAGATTATCAAGGTGCTAGTTATATGGAACTCCTTGAAATTAGCTGTGTTTTGGGGCTGGAGTTTAAGACGGCTGTGATGCAGGTCGATTTTGAGGAAATAGAGTTTACCAAACAAACAATAGCAGAATCGCGCTATCGAAAAAAGAAGAAGGCAAGTAAAACCGCCTAAAGATTTGAGGGTGCGATCGCGAAGACTACTGAGTTGATTGGGTTTGTTGGGTGTAAATTAGATAGGCGGGGGGCGAGGTCTCCACTAAAAGGATTTACCCCACGCTCAGCAATTCATCCAGCTTGTTCTTTAAGTCCGGTGATGCTAGTAGTGGTCTATAAACTTCACCTTCCTAGGGCTTCCAAACATATCCAAGACTGAACGATCGAAAAACCGAAGATGCTCCCGTTGCTTGCCAAACAGCTTCAGCTAAAACCAATCCAGGAAAAACCAAGGCAGGCTCTTCAATCAATTCGCTGTAGGTTCTAAACTCATCTACTTCCCTACCAACTAAAGCATACCGAAACGGTGGAGCAAACCGCAAACTCTGATACAGAAATATACCTATTTCCGTCATCAAATAAGCACTTTCTGGAGTGTCAATCCCAATCTCACTGAGGCCACTTGGACAAACTCGACACCACCAATTTTCTTCTATGTCCTGAAAAAATTCAGCCCGACATTGGGAATGTCTACCGTTTGAGATTACCCAGGAAATTTCATTGAAATATTGAGCAAATTGCTGTGCTTCAGATTGCTTTATCCCACATTCAGCCGATAAGCTAAACACCCATGCCATTGCTGTTCTCCCGTTGAGTAAATTAAACTATCCAACTTTCTCCCATTCGCTCTGTGTCTGGGCCAGCGCTGCTTCATATTTCTCTAAAAGCATTGTAGCGCTTGGCAAAATACTCACATGAGTTGGACTATCTTGCACAGCTTCAATATCTCCGAGGATCTTGCTGTCGTCAATCTGCCAAAGAGGATCTTTTCCTGTTCCGCCAAATTTTGGGGGTTTGCGGAATGGTGGTAAGCCTTCGATAGAGAGGGATACATACATTCCTTTTGTGTTTCTAATGGCTACAGTGACAGACTCCTCTGAAGACTTGCGTTCTATTTCTGGTAGTAAATAACCTTGTTCATCCAACCAGTCTTTGGGCACTTGCTCAACATCAATGTCAATACTGGGTCTGACTCCCAATAGCCTCGCGTTGCGTCCCATTTTGGGTTTACCGTTTTCTTCTGCCATGCCTCGATAATAGAGTCTTGCCATTAGCCTTTTATCAGCCCAACTCGATCGCCAGATTAATCATAATGTAATTGCTGCATTGGTTTCATGCGATCGCTCTTTGTTGTTGCAGCTAATTCGTGAGATGTCACTGCTCATTTATTTTGATTTGAGTATCAGGGAGAGCGCCCTGTGATTGCTCTCCCTTAATAGAATTACTTGCGATCGCACAAACGCGGGTTTGTCCGTTTGCCGTTGTCTGTTTCAGTCGGCTCATCGTGGAGTGCGATCGCAAAACGCAGATGATTTGGAATCATCTGCGTTCATCGGTGGTTTAATTAAACCCTATTAAACTGAAGCCGCAACCTTATCTAAAGGCCGCACTTGAGCGAGGAATTCGCGAAGTGCATCACCTTCCACCACCTCAGTTTCCAACAGTTTCTGCGTAATTGTTTCCAACAATTCCCGATTTGCTTTCAGAATATCCAAAGCTTGCTGATGTGCAGTTTCGACAATTTCCTTCACTTCTTGGTCGATCGCCTCCGCAGTTTGAGCACTTACCGCGCGGCGGGCATTTCCCATACCGTCATTGAGGAACATTGATTGTTGACCTCGATCGTAAGCAAGAGGCCCCAAAACCTTACTCATCCCGTAAGTTGTCACCATCCGTTCAGCTAAATCAGTCGCCCTTTGCAAGTCATTTGAAGCGCCAGTAGTAATGCTACCAAACACAACTTCCTCAGCCGATCGCCCTCCAAGCAGTGTAGCAATCTGACCGCGCAATTCCGATTCATCCAACAAGAAACGGTCTTCTGTCGGTACTTGCAACGTGTAACCCAATGCTGCCATACCGCGCGGGACGATCGATATTTTGGCCACTTCGCCGCCGCCGGTCAGTGCAGCACCAACCATCGCGTGCCCGACTTCGTGGTAAGCCACAATCTTTTTCTCTTTTTCATTGAGCACCCGGCTTTTCTTTTCCAAGCCAGCTACAACGCGCTCAAACGCCTCAAAAAAGTCTTCCTGCGCCACAGTTAGTCGCTTGTTACGAGCGGCTAACAAAGCAGCTTCATTGACCAAATTTGCCAAATCTGCGCCCGAAAAACCGGGGGTACGAGTGGCGACGGCCTTCAAGTCAATATCCGGGCCCAACTTCACTTTTTGAGAGTGAATGTTCAAAATTGCTTCGCGGCCGGATAAGTCGGGGCGATCGACTAAAACTTGGCGATCGAAACGGCCAGGGCGCAACAAAGCAGCATCCAAACTTTCTGGGCGGTTAGTTGCAGCCAGCACAATTACCGTAGTATTGCCCGCCGCAAAACCGTCCATTTCAGTTAATAATTGATTGAGAGTTTGTTCGCGTTCATCATTCCCACCGAAGCTAGCGTTACTGCTACGAGATTTGCCGATCGCGTCCAATTCATCAATGAAAATAATACAAGGAGCCTGTTTCTTAGCCTGCTCGAATAAATCTCTAACTCTTGCAGAACCAACACCTACAAACAGTTCCACAAACTCCGAACCGGAGATGCTAAAAAACGGCACGCCAGCTTCACCAGCTACTGCTTTTGCTAACAGCGTTTTGCCAGTTCCCGGAGGCCCTACTAACAGCACGCCTTTCGGGATTCTCGCGCCAATTGCCGTAAATCTGTCAGGAGTTTTCAGGAATTCAACAACTTCGACTAATTCAGTTTTAGCCTCTTCTACTCCAGCCACATCAGCAAAAGTAATTTTCGCCGATTCGCCTTCTACATAGACCTTAGCTTTGCTTTTGCCCAGCGAGAGCGCGCCCTGTGGCCCGCCGCCCTGCCTGTTCATGAAAAATTGAAAAATCGCCACAAAAATCAGCGGCGGAACCACCCAGCTTAAAACACTGCCGATCCAGCCATTTTTAGCTGGCGGAGTTGCCGCAAATTCAACGCCTTTTTCTTGTAAAAGTTTAGGTAATTCCAGGTCAAAAATCGGCGTAGTGGAGAGCACTTGACCGGGTTTGTCGCCTTCGCCTTTGAGTTGGTAGCGAATTTCATTTTGACCTACTGAAGCTCTGACTACATCTTGTTCTTGTACTTGATGGACGAACAAGCTGTAAGGCACTTGCGGAATTTGGGGGCCGAACAAATTGGGTAAAAAGATGTTTGCCAGCAAAAACAAACTTGAGAGCAATAACAAAATATTGCTAATTTGGCGAAAACGAGGTGGTTGGGGCTGGTCTTTAATGGCCATTGATAACTGTCATCCTTTGATTTAAAGCAGTTTTATTCATCTATTTTCTCATCAAATACCCACACACTGTTAAGCGGATTTCCTCACTTTATCGGGTGGGTTAACCCGCTAGCACCGATGTGCTATTATTAACAATGTTTTTTTTAACGAACGGCGAAGACGCTAAGGACACGAAGGAAGAGAAGAGAAGAGCGTTATAGTATGTAGGGTGCGCCGAAGAACACCGAATATTTATGCAGCTTCCGGGTTTAACTGAATCATTTCCCAAGTGGTATAAGTGCCGATCGCACCCCAAATCGCGTAAGGCAAAAGTAACAAAGCGGCGGTTTGAGAAATCGGCAAAACAGCCAACGTCAACACAACTCCCAAAATCTCGCCAGCCCCTCCCAAAATCGTCCCTACTTTGAGACTTTTGGCTCTGAGAGTAGCAGGAATATAAGCAACTGTGACAATTTCTAAAAGCAAGTACAAAGCCATCAACAGCCATGTTTTGAGACTACCGGGTTCCTGTTCCCACACGAAAGTAGCGCTGCCGGCCCCGCAAGCAAAAATCACCGTCCAAATTAACGGAATAGCAGGCTCAAAAAACATCCAATCCGGTCTTTGAAGTTTGACGGCCCAGTTAATATCGCGCAGTTTAAAAAACAGAGTACCGAAGGCGACTGAGAAAGTCACACCGCCGATAATCATCCAAGATTCAATCATGGTTTTCAACATTCCAATTGCTCGATCGCTCATTAAGTCGATCGTGTCAAATCCAAGCCGAACTTAGATCCGCCTATAGTAATAACTTTTGTAAAGCCCGATGCAATTATTGCTAACCGCCCGACACATTTTTAGCAAACTCTTCGCGTCCAGACACCAAGTTAGCTGGAACACCGTTAGGGTAATTTTGCGCGATTAAAGCTTGCAATTTTTGAACTCGGTTTTCCGGGTTGGGGTGAGAACTCAAAAACTCCGGCGGCGCTTCGCCCTTCCTAGCGGCACCGAGGATTTGCATCACCTCAACAATACCTCTAGGATCGTAACCAGCTTCGGTCATAAACCGAAAACCGAGCTGATCGCTCTCAAGTTCGTCGGATCTACCGTACCGCAAACCGACAACTTGATTGACAGCTTGAGCAATTAATGCTGCCTGCTGCCCGCCCCCGCGATCGTCGCTAGTAGCCACTCCAACCGCCGTTACCAAAGACCTGCCCAACTGCTGTTTTGCCAAGTGTTCCGCACCGTGACGCGCCACAACGTGACCGCTTTCGTGCCCCAGTATAGCGGCCAACTGAGCCTCGGAATTTAGCCGCCCCAGGAGTCCGGCGGTAATGAAAACTTGTCCGCCCGGTAGAGCAAAAGCATTGACAGTTTGGGCGTCTCGCAGCAGGTGGAATTCAAACGGATAACCCGCTTGTTTCGCGGCCGAACCGTTGACAACTCGTGCTCCTACTCGATCGAGATACTGCTGAAGACTCTGGCTGGGATAAAGCCCCCCGTGCTGCGCGGCCATTTTATCTCGCGCCTGCAACCCCAAAACTATCTCTTGGCGGGGAGAAAGCTGCACCCGCTGTCTCTCTCCAGTTACCGGATTTTGTACGTCGTTTGTAAAATAGGTGATTGCTCCAAAAAATGCCATTAACAGCCCGATCGCGGCTCGAAATAAAAATTTATTCACAGGCTTTTACCTAAAAAGTTTAGCGATTATAATACTAGGGTGACTACTCTCTCGACATCTGTCTGAAGTATCAAGAAGGGAAAGTTGTTAGAGTTTTTTGATATAATTTGCGAACAAGGCTTTTTTTAACGAACCGCGAAGGCGCGAAGGACACGAAGGAAGAGAAGAAGAGAAGATAAGAAGGTTATAGTTATTAAATTGGTTAAACTGAGATGTTGCACCATTGTCAGCAACAGGCTTTCCGGCCTGTTCCACAAAGAATAGATTGTCTTGTGGAACAGGCATCTTGCGTCAGCTACAGGCTTTCCGGCCTGTTCCACAAAGAATAGATTGTCTTGTGGAACAGGCCGGAAAGCCTGTTCAGAAAAGGCTAATTGAGAATGGTGCAACATATGAGTTAAATCTATTGAATCCATTACACAATCCGTTGCCGAACTTCTTTCGCAATATGTTTCAAGCTACCCGCCGCCGCCTCGCTATTTGGTACACTGCCGTTACTGCTGTATTGTTACTTGTATTCGCCACTGGTTTCTATTTCTACGTCCGCAATACTTTGATCGATCGCATTGACGACACCCTCCATCACGTTGTCGAAGTAATAGAGCGAACTCTCGTTATCGAACCGCTAAATTTCCCTAATATCAAAGATAAAAACAAGTTGCAAGTTAATATTCAAGCCAGTTTTCGAGATAGCACCGATGCTGTAGAAGACGACCATATTGATTTAGAATGGTTCAGTCCTACAGGCGAATTGCTGTGGTCTACTTTATCGGAACCGCTGAATATTCCCATTCACGCTAACCGCACCGGCGAAACAGTTTGGATAATTAATAATAAGTTGCAGTTTGAGGGCACAAATCAGGCCGAAGAAAGTTGGGCAACGGGCAATGTACGGGATGTCACGGATTTAATGGATAGAGGGAAGAGGGATTTAACCGCAGAGGCGCAGAGGGCGCAGAGGGGAGAAAGAAGAGATTTTGATGGCGGTTTGAATGCAGGTTGGCAGGAAAATCTAAATTTAGGTAGTGAAAAGTCTATTGCACAAAATACAAATCGCGTTTCTACTAAACCAATTAGCATTCGGACAACTCAAAACTATTCCCTCAGACAAGTAACGCAGCGAGTACAAATCGGCCGCCAAGTTCTGGGATATTTGCGAGTCAGCCATCCTTGGTTTGAAGTGACAAAACCCATCCGCCAATTAATTCTCGATTTGATTTTGGGCGCGAGTTTAACTCTAATTTGCGTTGCAGCTATTGGCTGGCTGCTGTCGGGATTGGCGATGGCACCGATACGGGAGTCTTACGGGCGTCTCAAACAGTTTACCGCTGATGCTTCTCACGAACTCAGAAATCCGATCGCCACTATTCAAACTAACGTCCAAGTAGCTTTGGCGGAACCGGATATCGAACCGCAGCAGCATCAACAGCTACAAGTTATCGAACGCCTGACGCGCCGTTTGGGGCGCTTGGTTGACGATTTGCTGTTTTTAGCCAGACAAGATAGCGGCATCGTCCAGCAGCAGTGGATTGAGGTTCCTCTCGATGCTTTGCTGATGGAGGTAATTGAAGAACAACAGGCGATCGCCACTACCCAAAATCTCTCTCTTTCTTTGGAAATTGTCGATCTGCCCAACGCTGAGGACAACTTTACACTGTTGGGCGACTGGGATCAACTAGCCCGACTGTTTACCAATATCGTCAGCAACGCCGTGCAGTACACGCCCTCTGGCGGCGAAATTGAAGTAGAATTGCAACTTGCAGCCAAAAACAAAAGAAATTCGCCGATCTTAAATCCAGCCCTGCAAATAAAAGTAACAGACACCGGCATCGGGATTTCCGCAGAAGCCCTGCCACATTTGTTCGATCGATTCTACCGCGTAGATCCCGCCCGAACCCATCGCAGCGCCGCCGGTTCCGGTTTAGGATTAGCAATCGCCAAAGCAATTGTCGAAAATCACCGCGGCCAAATCCGCATTGACAGCCAAGTCGATCGAGGTACCGCCGTTACCGTCACCCTCCCCGCCCACAAATCAGAAGCATCCCACCTCTAAAACTTCCCCTCCTCCTCTGCGCCCTCTGCGCCCTCTGCGGTTAAAAAAAAATCTCCCCCTCAAGCCTGATTCTTCTTACCTCGCGCCCAAACCAAGCTATTAAAATTCAATTCCCGCATAGATTAACATGAACTGTGTTGGACAACCTCGATCGAACTTGTGAGGAGTTATTTATGTTTCGCCACAATCTACCGTTAAAAAAAATCAGCTTGCTAGCAGCCACCGGCGTCGGTTTACTCGTTAGTCTCGCAACACTTTCCCAAGCCGGCGGCCCCCCGCCCCAAAAAGGAAAACCCGTTTCCCAACCCGCAGAGACTCCCGCAGCCACTGAAGAACCCGTCAACCAACCAACTCCGGCTGCGAGTCCGGGTCTCAGCGGGATGCCCTCTACACCAACAGACGCGCCTGCCCGCTTCCCCATGCCCAGTGCGCGAGTTACGCCTGCCGAAGGCATGATAGTAATTAAACTGGTGAATACCACCAATGCTGTCATCAATTATCAAATCGTAGGCGTCACCCAGCCGCGCACTCTGGGCGAACAATCGGAAATTTTGCTGAAAACCATCCAAGTGCCAATCACCCTCACTTACCAGCGCCCAGACGGCGGATTGCTGCTGGTTCGCCCCCAAGCAACCGCGATGCCGGGAATGTTGCAAGTCAGTTTCGGCGCGACAACTGAGTTGGACGCTGATACAAAATCGCTGCAAATTCAGGAAGATGGCAAGGTAGTTTTGAATTAGTTTAACGGTTGACTGTTGACTGTTGACTGTTGACTGTTGACTGTTGACTGTTGACTGTTGACTGTTGACTGTTGACTGTTGACT
>NZ_JAUBTL010000098.1:10746-18447 GCF_036702475.1 Microcoleus sp. D2_18a_B4 | reverse complement strand
ATTTGTAAAAACACTTCTTCTGGCTCCTTCCTTCTTCCTTCTTCCTCTTTTCTCCTGACTCCTGACTCCTGACTCCTGACTCCTAACTCCAATTTCTAGCTTGGCTGCTTTCATTGAGATGCTCCCACGGATTTGGTATAAATTTTTCCCTTGTTCTCCATAAAAGGGGTTTAAATCCTCGGCGTTTTGTTCGTGCAGTTTGTTAAAAAGGCGGCAATTTCTCAGTTTAACCAACCCTAGCCAATTAATTTCCAGTGTTTCTACAACTAAAAAAACAAGGCCGGCGGATTGTCTCGTTATTAATGAGTTTTATTTTAGTTTTGCTTCTCAATAATGGGGTTCAATCCTTGCCTCAAACCGACACTCAAATTCTTTGGGATACCTATGGAATTCCACATATTTACGGAGAAAATAGTAAAAGCCTTTTCTACGCTTTTGGGTGGGCGCAGATGCAAAGTCACGGTAATCTGATTTTGCGTCTTTACGGGCAAGCTCGCGGGCAAGCTGCGGAATTTTGGGGCGAAGATTATCTGGAATCCGATCGCTGGGTGCAAACTATGGGAATTCCTAATCGCGCAAATGCCTGGTATGAATCACAAAATCCCATTTTTCGCAACTATCTCGATGCTTTTGTTGGCGGAATGAATGCCTATGCAAAAGAACACCCAGAGGCGCTCACCGAAGAATTAAAAGTAGCATTGCCCCTCAAACCCGTAGATGTATTGGCACACGCGCAACGCGTCATCAATTTTACTTTTATAGTCGAGCCAGATAGCGTTGAAGATATCGCTGAAAATGATACCCCCAAAGGCTCTAATGGTTGGGCGATCGCTCCTTCCCATTCTCAAAGCGGCAATGCCATGCTATTGGCAAATCCTCACCTTCCTTGGTCGGATTTATATTTATGGTACGAAGCGCAACTGGTTGGCCCAGAAATTAACGCTTACGGAGCGACTCTCGTCGGATTTCCTGTATTAACGATCGCCTTTAATGACAACTTGGGATGGACTCATACTGTCAACACTCACGATGGCTGGGATGCCTACGAATTGCCCCTCGCTAACGATGGCTATCGCTTTGATGGCGAAGTCCGACAATTTGACAGGGAAGAGAAGGTTTTAAAAGTCAAAGAAAAGAATGGGAATTTGCGATCGGAATCTCTAGTAGTGCGACGTTCTGTTCACGGGCCGATTCTCACAGAAAAACAGGGCAAAGCGATCGCCCTGCGCGTTGTCGGACTCGATAAACCAGCAGCCCTTGAGCAGTGGTGGGATATGGCACGCTCAAAGAATTTTTCTGAATTTGAAGCCGCTTTAAAGCGCTTGGAAATTCCCATGTTTACCGTCATGTATGCCGATCGTCAGGGGCATATCATGCACTTGTTTAACGGTCAAGTCCCTATACGCAAAAACGGAGATTTTAAATACTGGTCAGGCACGATCCCAGGCAATACATCAGAGACTTTGTGGAGCAAAAATCATCCCTATGCGGATTTGCCGCGCGTTGTCGATCCGCCCAGCGGTTGGTTGCAAAATACCAACGATCCGCCTTGGACAACGACGTTTCCCAGCGCGATCGCACCGGATAAATATCCCGCCTACATGGCACCGCGCGGCCCGATGGATTTGCGATCGCAGCGATCGGCAAAAATGCTCTTAGAAGATGAAAAAATCTCTTTCGATGAATTGATGCAATACAAACATTCCACTCAGGTAGAACTCGCCGATCGCCTCCTCGATGATTTAATTCCCGTCGCACGCCAAGGCAGTGAAAAAGCGCGCCGCGCTGCAGAAGTTCTCGCCACTTGGGATCGCAAAGTCGATGCGGACAGTCGCGGTGCGGTGCTATTTGCCTTTTGGAAACAAGCGATGGATGACGATAAGTTATTCGCCAAACCTTGGAGCGAAGATGCGCCGCTAACGACGCCAGACGGGTTGGCAAATCCTGCAGAGGCGGTGCGGGTGCTGGAAGCGACAGCAACCAAAGTTGAGGTAACTTATGGCGCGTTAGATGTGGCATGGGGGGAAGTCTTCCGATTGCCTGGGGAGGCGAATCTGCCTGCAAATGGAGCTGACGGTGATTTGGGTGTATTTCGCTCAGTCTGGTTCGCTCCGGGGAAAGACGATCGCTTTCAAGCGGTTGCCGGCGATTCTTTTGTCGCTGCGATTGAGTTCTCGAATCCCGTGAAAGCGATGGCGCTAAATAGTTACGGCAACGCCACTCAACCTGGTTCGCCCCACGCAGGCGATCAGTCGCAGCTCTTTGCTCGCAAGGAATTGCGCCCTGTATGGCGATCGCGATCGGAAATAGAAGCTCACCTGAGTTCGCGCCAGAAACTATAGCAGAAGGAAGAAGGAAGAAGGAAGAAGGAAGAAGGAAGAAGGAAGAGGGAAGAAGGAAGAAGGAAGAAGGAAGAAGGAAGAAGGTAGAAGGTAGAAGGAAGAAGGAAGAGGGAAGAAGGAAGAGGGAAGAAGACTTCTGTGCGCCGTTTCCCCTTGATATCAAATGCGGTAGTATCCGAATTATTCCTCTCTGTATTCTCTCCCTCTGCGTTCTCTGCGCCCTCTGCGGTTAAATCATTCCGATGCAACCGGAAACGATATTAGCCCTCGCGCAGCAGCCGACAAGCATACCCACCGACGGCAACGAGCAATAAGCCCAGCGAGGAGATAGCGTATAACAAAGCCATCCCAGCACCGGCACCAGTCCCCAGAATTGGGCCAAAAATAGCTGCTAAAAAACCGGACGGTTGCATGGCGGGTTCAAAGACGCGATCGGCAAGTGGCCCTGCGATCAATAAACCGATCGCAGACGCCAATTGCACGATAACTGCTCTGGTAGCAAAAACACGCCCCTGTACTTCTGGTGCGACTTTCGCCAACCATATCGCCTCGTTGGAACTGCCGAGGATGGGGAAATTGAAAGACGAACAAAATTGAGCGGGAATCCAGATGGAAAGCGCCTGGCCGAAACCAAAGACTATTTTACTCAAGCCCGCGCCTGCCATGCCGAGGAGAAAGCCCCGGATTCGGCGTCTGGGACCGCCCCAAATACTGACGATCGATGCTCCTAAAACGCCACCTGCGCCGGCGGCTGAAAGGATAGTACCGAGGATTCTGGCATTGTTGCCGGTGCGTGCCAGAATCATCGGTGAGTAGAGGGCCGCGCCGATGTCGTGAGCAAACCAGAATAGCGAAACCGACAGCAGCAAGGCAAGCAGGCTGGGACGCTCGACGATGTAGCGGAATCCGAAGCTGAGTTCTTGCAATAGGTGAAAGCGAGTCGGCTGGGGATTGGAGGCGATCGCGGGCTGTGGTATTTTGACAGATACTAGGGTGGCGATCGCGATTGTAAAAGTTGCCAGGTCGATCGTAAAAATCCCGCCGGGCCCTATCACCGAATAGAGAATCCCCGCCAGCGTCGGAGCAATAATACTCGCACCGTAACTTGCCAAAAAACTTAAACTGCTAGCGCGGCTGTAATGCTTTTCTGGCATCATTGTGGCGATCGCTGCTGAGTAAGCTAACTGCTGAATTTGGTCAAAAACTCCGTTAACCGCAGCCGCTACATATATATGCCATATTTGCAGGTTTTGGCTGATATAAAGTAATAGGATAGTGAGCGTTAACAAAGCTGAAACCGCATCACCGATCGCCATCAAAAATTTTCGATTCCAGCGATCGACGAGAATGCCAGCAACCGGAGCGAGCAAGATGCGCGGCAATTGAGTAAAAAACATCAACAAAGCCAAAGCCGTCGCTTGACTGGTGGACTCCCAAATCCAAATAGTCAGCGCAAACGCGGACATAGCGCTGCCAATCATCGAAGCAGTTTGTCCGAGCCAGATTTGAATAAATTTTTGCATGAAATAGGCGATTGATAGAATTTAAAATTCAGAGGATAGGGGTTTTTAGTCAGGAGAATGATATCAAATCCGTTAGCATCGGAATAGTAAATTCGAGTTCACTGTTGACTGTTCACTGTCAACCGTCAACAGTCAACAGTCAACAGTCAACAGTCAACATCATAAGGAGTGTAACCGGAGATGATATGCACCCGCATAAAATCCCACGCCGCTCTCATTAAAACCAAGGCCATTGCTGGCTAAGTGGAGATAATTTTTCATATTGCTGTCTCGCCTGATTGCGGTAAAATTTCGCCAAATGCCGCTGTCGCCACATCAGTACACCCGTAACAAACAGTACAAACGCTGCTAATCCTGCGATCGCGTGTGCCAGCCGCAAGTAAATTCCGCCATAGCTGCCAATATGTAGCGGATAAAGCGAGTTGAGAATTCGATTTGCTACAGAAGCTGAATTTACACTGTTAGCCTGCAATATTTTGCCACTGTATTGGTCGAGATAAATGGTGCTAATCCCGTTTGGGTGCGACTCGTTGGGAAATTTTTTCCGTACTTTAAAAATAGCTTCAGGCGTCAAAGGCAGAGAAATAAAAGTGGTTTTAGCTTCCGGCCAAACGCTATTAACTTGGTGTAATATTTCGTCAAGGTTTTGACGGGAACTGCTAGAGTGGGGATGAGAAGTCAATGCGGGCTGTGGCTTTTCATTCGTTAGCCAATACAGAGTCGATTCAACCGGCGCGTAAAAAATTATCGCTGTCCCTGTAGCGGAGATGAGTATGAGAAAAGCGACCGATACAATGCCAGAAACGTTATGTAAATCAAATACAGTACGCTGCCAGTGAGCTTTCCAATTAATAGAAAATCCGCGAGCCAAATTGCGCCAACCAGTCCACAATACCAAGCCAGTAAAAGTTAGTCCTAGCATTACTAGACCGCAAATACCTACAACAAGATGACCGAATTCTCCTGCCGCTAATTCCGCGTGTAACGTAAAAATAAAACCTGTAAAACTTTCTTTCCAAAGGCGCGCACCCTTAATTTTTCCACTGTAAGGATTGACATAAACGCTAACTATTTCCTCGCTCTTTGACAGCATTGAAACTTTGCAAACATCCTTCGCTTCTCGTGGCAGCAAGATACTAAGAGCTTGATTTTGGGGATAAGCTTTTTCGACAATATGCAGGACATTTTCCAGCGGTATCCGTTCGCCTTGAGGAATAACTTGCAGGAGTTGGGGATTGAAGAACCGATCGATTTCTGGACTAAAAACCAGCAAGCTGCCCGTTAAAGCAATTACTGCTAGAAATATTCCTACTACCAACCCCAAATACAAGTGCAGTTTGAATGCGAGTTTGCGGAAATTCATCTCGAAATTTTCCTCGAAGCCGTTATTTGTAGGGGTCGTGCCCCCGTGCCGACCCCTCCCCACTAAGTATTTCAGGGATTGGGGCAGCCACTCTTTGCTGCCCCTACAAGAGAATGAAACAGCCCTGCCTTAGCAAGGGGGTAGATTTCTAACTAGCAACAAGGGTCTCTCTGAGGGAGAGCCACCCTTGTTATCATTACTAGAAAAAACACCTGATAGCGAGAGTTAAGGGGCCAGCGCTTTCCTCGCAAGTCCCTACTTTTTCATCAGTAGGAAATCCACAGCCGATAAATAATTACCAGTTAAGGCGGTAATTAACACTGAGAGTCAAACCTCTCCCTGCATAATTAGAGCTGTCCAATCCAAATCCAGCGGAGTATTGGGAGATCACGGGAAAATATTGATTATTCAATAAATTCTCGACTTTGACTTGTAGCAGCCCCGATCCAATTTTAACCGCGCTGACGTAATCCAGTGTGAGATAGCTGCTAATCGGGCCGCCATCCGAGCCGTCTTTGAAGGCTTGATCGCGATTTCCAGAATATAATAACTGTAACCGATTGTTCCATCCCGGCAAAGTTTCGTTTTGAACATAAGCTGTTAGCTTGAGCGGTGGAATTCGGCTGCTATCGAGGGCGATGTAACGGTTTTCCTCCTCATATTTGCCTTGAATATAAGTAGCAGTCCCGCCGATAGACCATGTTCGTCCAGGTTGCCAATCCACAGTTCCTTCTAAGCCGTAAATGCGTTCTGGGGCGCGCTGTAGTTCCAGGCGGCCTGTGTTGCCAACTGGTTCAAAACGGACTCCTAGATCCGAGGTATTGTAAAAAGCGGCAAGCGACATTTGCACGGATTGCCACCCTCCTCGAATGCCAATTTCGTAGCTGTTGACTTTTTGCGGTTGAGTTACTTCTAACGAAGATTCAATTCCGACAAAATCATCGGGGGGTTGGCGGAGGATGCGGCCGAAATCTGGAACTGAGAAACCTTGAGAAAAGTTGCCAAATATGTTGAAGGTGTCATTAATTTTATAGACAGCCCCTGTATTAAATAGGGTGGCGTTAAATTTGCGATCGCCTCCTTCGATCTGGCGCTCATTAAAAGTCGTATAATCATTGACGTTTAACCCGAGGCGTTCGTGACGTATCCCACCACTTAAAATGACGATATCGTCAATATTCCATTCCATTTGACCGAAAAAGCCAAGGCTGTTGAAAGTGTAAGGAGGGACGAAAGGACGCTCGGAGATTTTCCGGTAAACCCGGCGGCCACTTGCGTCAAATCTCTCCGGGTCGTACAGGTCGAAACGCTGTCTGCTATCTTCAGTAATATAGTCAGAACCCCAAGTTAATCGAAGATTTTCGGCACGGGATAAAGGAGTGGTGATCGCCAGTCTACCTCCTATCTGTTCGTTCTCGGCTCGCGAACGAGTAACACCGACAAACGGCCCAAAGAAGTCGGACGTGCGGTAATCTAAAGGAACACCTACATTGGAATTCGTTCGATAGTAGATTTGACTTTGAAGGCTGCTGCCAAAAAGGTTTTGGTTGGTGTAACTTAGGTTGAGCTGTGTACTTTTATTTCCCGGTGTTTCCCCGTCAATATCCAAATCTCCGGTTCGGATGGCGCGGGCTTTTTGCCGTCCTTCCTGGTCGTCAACACTAAAGTCTTGAATTACATTGGGATCTTGGGTTTCCCGATAGTGATTGACCGTTAGTTGCAGCCGCTGGTTGGTGTCCAAATCTACCCCGACTTTGCCCATGACGTTGAAGAGCGTGCTGCTATCTCCGCCGATTTCAAACAAGGGAATACGATCGCCTTTGGCATCGTAAAAAGCTCCACTTCTAGAGAGCGAGACAGTGCCGGTCATATCGAAATTGCCACTTCGGCCAGAAATCGTCTGCTGAGCGTTAAAGCCTAAAGCATCTCTTGTGTTTGTTAAAGGGCTACTGACGCCCACTTCAGTAACAGCAGTTAGCCTTTCCTCAGTTGGGCGACGAGTAATAATATTAATCACGCCACCTGTAGCCTGAGCGCCGTAGATTGCGGTAGACCCCCGCACTACTTCAACACGCTCGATCGCGCTGGGATCGATGTTTCTGAATTCTCTGCCAAAAGATTGAAGATTGGTCGTTTGTGGCACGCCGTCAATCAGAACGGAAACGTCGCGACCCCGCAAAGTTTGTCCATAAGTGGTCGTAGTTTGAGTCGGGGGCGCAAAACCGGGAACCTGATTTGCCAGAGCTTCCCCGACATTTCTCGATGGCCCTGTGTCCCGCTGAATTTCTTCTGAGTCTACCACCGTTATAGAGCGTGGCACGTTCGTCACTCTTTGTGAGGTTCGTGTTGCAGTGACGACGATTTCAATCGGGGCTCTCCCCGGCTGTGGCGTGCCAGGTGGCTGCGCTGTCGGCGGCAAGGGTTCTCCGGGTGTCCCCGGTGGCTGCGCTGTCGGCGGCAAGGGTTCTCCGGG
>NZ_JAUBTL010000098.1:7237-10646 GCF_036702475.1 Microcoleus sp. D2_18a_B4 | reverse complement strand
GGTGGCTGCGCTGTCGGCGGCAAGGGTTCTCCGGGTGTCCCCGGTGGCTGCGCTGTCGGCGGCAAGGGTTCTCCGGGCGTCCCAGGTGGCTGCGCTGTAGGTGGCAAAGGTTCTCCGGGTATCTCTACCGGCTGCCCTGTAGGTGGCAAGGGTTCTCCGGGTGTCCCCGGCCGCTGTGTTGTAGGAGCCGGTGCAGGCGGGCGAGCAGTCATCTGCGAGGTGGGTTTTAAGCTGAGAATCAGACCGGCAGCGTTAGGAATCACCCGTGCCACTGGTTGACCCCTCTCGCCAACGACTCTGATTCGGATGCTGTTGTTATCTAAAGGAGTAACGGTGACAGAAGCAATTCCCGCAGCCGGTTTGTCTTGACGAAACTCATTTCCCCCCGGTAGTCGCAGTTGAGCGGTGATGACATCAGCTTGTAAAGTTTCGCCAAAGCTGGCGCTGAAAACTTGCAGGGGCCTTCCATCTTCAGTGTCTAGGATGACTTCAATGCCTTCTGACGTGGGATTGAGGCGAACGCCCGTCACCTGCGCGATGTTGGAAGCGCACACCGGCCCAGCGACTAACGCCGACACAACTCCTGCCAGCCCAAGGCTATTTAATAATTTCTGCGATCTCTTCATTAGTCTTTAATCAACAATTAATGGAACTTCGGATATGTGGTTTACGTTGCTTGCACAACATGATTTGTGGCAGCGTTGCTGCTCTTGTGTGCCTCTGGAAACTGACCGGCGGAAGATCCGGCCCAGTTGTCGGGCGCAGTTCGATCCGGTTCTCCCGTCGCTAGTGGCATTTGTCTGGGAATACAGGAGGCGCGTGAGGGCGAAAGCCTCAGTCCGGTGGCGCTCTGGACGATCGCCCACGGTTGGCAGCTTCTTCGGTTAAAGGAAGTAGTCGCTGACCTCTTAATGAGAAAGTGCCTTAATTAGATAACAGAGCACTCACATCTGTCAAGAGTTAACTAATGAAAACTAATTTCATTTTAAGATGGGGGGTCTGACCCCCCTATCTAGTTGTGCAGCACTTGCCTATTATGGTTTCTGTCAGGGCTAGACAAACGATCGCCTAAAATGCTATGGCAAGAGTTAGAAAAGATTGTCATATAGGAAACGATAGCAGTCAACAAAGTTGCTCAATAACTCTTGATAATAAATGTCATCTAGCCTAGTATGCTTAAAGTCGATAGCCGTAAAGCCCCTGAAGCTGATATCGAAGCTGGCTCGGACTGAAATCGCCCCGGAGCCATTGCCGAACAGCCCGATCGACAACAAAACGTGAAAACAAGCGCTAATACCCAGATTGAATACTCAAACGCGCTGATGGGAGACTCGTAACGCCCAACAACTGTTCACAGAAAGTCTATGTGGAAAGAATTTGGCGGAACTGGTTGGCGTACTGCAAACAAGATTTATAGGTAAAAAGAATCGATGAGTGACGCAAGCATTAAGGGAAACCAACTCACCGAAAGTTGTACAAATTTAGTAGAACTCCTACAAAACAGAGCGTTACACCAACCAGAGCAGAAATATACATTTCTGTTAGACGGAAAAACTGAAACCGCCAGTTTGACTTATCGAGAGTTAGATGCGATCGCCCGATCGCACGCCTCGCGACTTCAGACATTGGGAGTCACTGGCGAACGAGCCTTACTGCTTTTCCCGCCAGGATTGGACTATCTCGCCGCCTTTTTTGGATGCTTGTACGCCAAAGTGATCGCGGTTCCCCTCTATCCGCCGAAGCTGAAACGGAATTTAGCGAAAATTAGTGCGATCGCCCTAGATGCAGGAGCAACAATTGCGATCGCTCCCGCGCGACACTTGGACAATTTAGAGCAGCTATGCGAGCAAGCGCCGGAACTCAAAGCGATGCGTTGGCTGAGTGCAGAGGAGCTTTCCGATGACGGCGAAAAGTGGCAGCAGCCACCCATCCATCCCGACGAAGTGGCTTATCTTCAGTACACTTCCGGCTCAACCTCCACCCCCAAAGGCGTAATGGTGAGCCACGCCAACGTTTTGTACAACATCGAATACATTCACCGAGGCTTTGAGCACGATTCCGAAAGCGTTGCCGTAACGTGGCTTCCACCCTTTCACGACATGGGGTTAATTGACGGATTGCTCAAACCTTTGTATCTGGGAATTCCCTCTTACTTCATGCCGCCAGCGGCGTTTATTCAGAACCCGATGTGCTGGTTGGAAGCGATTTCGCGCTACAAAGCTACCCACAGCGGCGGGCCAAATTTTGCTTACGACTTGTGTGCTAGCAAAATAAGCAAAATCTTGGGCGATGGGCAAAAAATGCTCGACTTGAGTAGTTGGCGCGTGGCCTATAACGGCGCAGAACCGATCCACAAAGAAACCCTAGAGCGATTTACCAAAGCTTTTGAGCCCTGCGGTTTTCAGGCGGATGCCTTTTGTCCTGCTTACGGAATGGCAGAAACCACGCTAAAAATTGCCACGGTTCGCAGCGGGACAACACCAACTTTCTTACCTGTTGACGCTGGGGCGCTGGAAAATAATCACATTGTAGAAGTTGCCGAAGGCGAGGGGGGCGCGAGAACTTTAGTCGGCTGCGGTTTCCCTGAATTTGGCACTAAAGTTGCGATCGTCAATCCTGAATCTCTGACGCAATGCCAGCCGCAGGAAGTCGGAGAAATTTGGGTAGCTGGCGAAACAGTTGCGCGAGGCTATTGGAATCGCCCAGAAGAAACAGAAAAAACCTTTCAAGCATATCTTTCAGATACCAGCGAAGGGCCATTTTTGCGAACTGGAGATTTAGGCTTTTTACGCGATCGAGAACTGTTTATTACAGGGCGACTCAAAGATTTGATTATCATCCGAGGTCGCAATCTTTACCCCCAAGATATAGAAAGAACAGCAGAGCGCAGCCATCCCAGTTTGCGGCAGGGGGCGATCGCGGCATTCTCGGTGGAAGTCGCAGGCGAAGAACAGCTCGTTATCGTGCAAGAATTACAATCTCGCAAAGCGCCGGATAATGCCGAGGAAATTATCAGCGCCATCCGTTCCAGCATTGCTCAAGAATATGAAGTGCAAGTTTATGGAGTAGTGCTGATCAAGCCCGGAAGCATTCCGAAAACGACCAGCGGTAAAATTCAACGTCGCGCCGCCTATGCTGACTTTCTAGCTGACAATTTGGAAGTTGTTGCGAGTAGCGTTTTAGAGTTAGCTGATTTTGTTGAAATAGAGAATCGCCTCACGCGAGAAATTCTGCTGGAAGCCGAGTTAGAAGAACGGCAGCCGCTGCTTGAGGCTTACCTTTGGCAGCAGGTAAACCGCCGGGGAATGAATTACCCGGCTAATAGCCAAAGTCGGCTAAAACTGAGATATTGCACCGTCAAGAACGGGCAAGATGCCCGTTCCACAAAGAATGAGTTTTCTTGTGGAAC
>NZ_JAUBTL010000098.1:0-7137 GCF_036702475.1 Microcoleus sp. D2_18a_B4 | reverse complement strand
AGGCATCTTGCCTGTTCCTAAAAAAGTAAATGAGTTTTCTTGTGGAACAGGCATCTTGCCTGTTCCTAAAAAAGTAAATGAGTTTTCTTGTGGAACAGGCATCTTGCCTGTTCCTAAAAAAGTAATTGAGAATGGTGCAAGATGTGAGCTAAAGCCGACTGAAGACGAATCTTCAATCCACTTCAGTGCCAGCGATAAAACACAAAATATTATCGATCGACCTCTCAGTAGCTTTGGACTAGATTCTTTAAGAATTTTTGAGTTAAAAAATCAAATTGAAAGTGACTTGGGCGTTACTGTATCGGTTGCCGATTTGTTTGAGGATAGGAGCATTGCTCGACTGGCAGTGCAAATTCTAGAGCAACTAACAGGAAATACCAAAGCAGCCGTCATTGAACCTGTTTCTCGATCGCGCCATCTTCCCCTGTCTTTTGCCCAAGAACGCTTGTGGTTCTTCGACCAATTGGAAGCAGGAAACCCCTTCTACAACCTCTGCGGTGCGGTGCGGGTCACAGGACAGCTCAATGCAGAAACACTCAGGCAAAGTATTGAGAAAATTATCGATCGGCACGAGATTTTAAGAACTGCGTTTGCTGGTGGGGAAAAAGAACAGATACAAGTTATCTTTGATGCAAAAACTTTCCCATTACCCCTGATAGATTTGAGCCATTTTCCCCCTGCGGAACGCGATAAAGAAGCGCAAAAACTGTCTGCGGAAGAAGCCAAGTTGCCCTTTGATTTAACTCAACCAAATCTGCTCCGTGCCAAACTTCTGCGCCTATCTGAAACAGAAAATACTCTGCTTTTGTCCGCCCATCATATCATTTTTGATGGTTGGTCTTTGGGCGTATTTTTACGGGAAATAGCGGCATTTTATGAAGGGTTTACTAATAAGACTTTAGCCAAGATTCCACCGCTGCCAATTCAGTATGCAGACTTTGCAACTTGGCAGCGCCAACAAATGCAGGGAGAAATATTAGAAACTCAACTTACTTACTGGAAGCAGCAGTTAAGTGGCAGCGCAGCAGTTCTAAATTTACCAACAGACTTTTCTCGTCCCGCTGTTCAAAGTTACAAGGGAGGTCGGCAATTATTTGAATTGCCAGAGCATTTAACCGAGGCAATTAGGCAATTGAGTCGCAGCGAAAAAACCACTGTATTTATGACATTGCTGGCAGCCTTCAAAACACTGCTTTACCGCTACACGGGGCAAGAAGATATCCTCGTCGGTTCACCAATTGCCAGCCGCAACAGCAGCGAAACCGAATCATTAATTGGATTTTTTGTCAATACTTTAGTCCTGCGGACTGACTTAAATGGAAATCCAACTTTTCGAGAGTTGCTGAATCGAGTGCGAGAGGTTGCATTAGGTGCTTACGCGCATCAAGATGTACCGTTTGAGAAGTTGGTAGAAGAATTGCAGCCGAATCGAGATTTAAGTCACTCGCCTTTATTTCAGGTGATGTTTGCCTTTCAAAATGCCTCCGAATTAGCCTTAGAATTGCCGGGTTTAAGCCTGAACTGCCAACAGATTCACAGCGGCACAGCAAATTTCGATTTAACCTTGGAATTAGAAGCCACAGCGACAGGTATTAGAGGGTGGTTTGAATACAGTTTAGACTTATTTGAAGCTGCTACAATCGCGCGAATGGTAGGACACTTTCAGAGCTTATTAGAAAGCATTGTTGCCAATTCTTCCGCACGAGTGTCAGATTTGCCCATGCTTGCAGAAGCAGAACGCCAGCAACTTCTATTTGAGTGGAATAATACTCGAATAAATTCTTTTCAGAATGCCTGTATTCATCGCTTATTTGAAGCGCAAGTGGCGAAAACACCTGATGCGGTTGCGGTGCAATTTGAATGCCAAAGTTTAACCTACCGAGAACTGAACGATCGCGCAAATCAACTTGCCCATTATTTGCACTCCTTCGGGGTAAAACCAGATGCCATAGTCGGTGTTTATATGGCGCGATCGCTCGATGCGATCGTCGGAATTTTAGGCATATTAAAAGCAGGCGGCGCTTATTTACCCCTAGACCCGATCTATGCTAAAGAACGCCTCGCCTTCATGTTAGAAGACGCTGGAGTTCGGGTATTGCTAACGCAAGCAGAATTAAAAACAGAAACGCCAGCCAAAAATAATATTTCTGTGATTTGCTTGGATGCAGAATGGCAGACGATCGCTCAACAAAACAAGTCAAATCCTGATAGCGCCGTTTTGCCAGAAAACCTAGCTTATATCATCTATACATCCGGGTCTACCGGCAAGCCAAAAGGAGTGATGGTGCAGCATCAATCTTTGGCAAATTATACGCAGGCTGCAAGTGTCGAATATGGCATTAAAGCAGGCGATCGCATTCTCCAATTCGCTTCCCTCAGCTTCGACGCCAGCGCCGAAGAAATCTATCCCTGTTTAACGCAAGGTGCCACCTTGGTACTACGCGGAAACTCCATGTTAGATAGCATTTCTTCCTTCCTGCAAAAATGCCGGGAATGGCAAATCACCGTCTTAGATTTGCCGACAGCTTACTGGCGCGAATTAACGGCCAGACTGAGTGCTGAAAATCAAGAATTTCCCCCATCAGTGCGCTTGACAATTATTGGCGGAGAAACCGCACTTTCAGCATCCCTGAATCAGTGGCAAAAATGCGTATCAGAAAAAGTGCGGCTAGTCAATACATACGGCCCCACAGAAACAACCATTGTCGCCACGTGGTGCAACTCTCTCCCCTCTGCGCCCTCTGCGCCCTCTGCGGTTAAAAACTCCCCAAAAACCTTGCCCATTGGACGCCCAATTCCAAATGCCCGCACCTATGTACTCGATGCTAACTTGCAACCCGTTCCCATCGGAATTCCCGGCGAACTTTATATCGGAGGTGCGGGCGTTTCCAGAGGATATATCAACCGTTCGGATCTGAATCGAGAAAAATTTATTCCCGATCCTTTTAGCAGCAAACAAGGCGATCGCGAAGCGTGTGCGAAGCACTCTCGCCTATACAAAACAGGCGATTTAGTCCGCTATCTCCCCGACGGGAATTTAGAATTTCTCGATCGCACCGATCGCCAAGTGAAAATTCGCGGTTTTCGCATTGAGTTAGGAGAAATCGAATCCGCACTCAGCCAACATCCAGACGTGCAAGAAGCAGTCATTCTCGCGCGAGAGGAAGATTCAGGCGGAAAGCGCTTAATCGCCTACCTCGTTTTAAACTCAGCAGTCGCGGGCGGGCACGGAGGCACCGCCCCTACGCACTCTGCACTGATTAAAAATCTGCGTTCTTTTCTCCGGGAACAACTGCCAGATTATATGGTGCCTGCCAGTTTCATGTTTTTAGAAGCCATGCCATTAACGCCAAACGGCAAGGTAGATTTCAAGGCTTTTCCCGCACCGGAAACTAACAGTTCAGAGGCCGATTTTATCGCTCCTGAGACTTTAGAAGAACAAGTATTAGCTGATATTTGGGCTGAGGTTCTGGGTTTAAAACAAGTGGGAATTAATGACAATTTCTTCGAGTTGGGAGGTCACTCTTTGCTGGCAACTCAACTGATTGCCAAGGTGCGCGATCGCTTTCAAGTCGAGCTATCATTGCGCTGTCTGTTTCAATCCCCCACAGTCGCTAGTCTGGCAGTTGCGATCGCACAAGCTAAGAGCCAGCAGTCGCCCGAACCCCTGATTTCACTGCCCGCGATCGCCCCCGATCCTCAAAATCGCTACAAACCATTTCCGCTCAATGAAATGCAGCAGGCGTACTGGATCGGCAGAAATAGCTTCTTTGAAATGGGCAATATTGCCATTCACGGCTATGTAGAAATTGAGAGCGACGAGTTAGATTTAGAGCGGTTTAGCCTCGCGTGGCAACGAGTTGTAGAGCGTCACGATATGCTGCGGGCGATCGTACTTCCGAACGGACAGCAGCAAATTCTGGAAAACGTACCCGCTTATAAAATTGAGGTTTTGGATTTGCGATCGCTCGATCCAGAGGTTGCCGGCGAACAACTCGAAGCAATCCGCGATCGCCTTTCGCACCAAGTGCTGCCGCTCGATCGCTGGCCCCTGTTCGAGATTTGCGCTTCCAAAATTAAGGGGCGCCGCATCCGCCTCCACATCAGCATTGACGCCTTGTGCATAGACGGCTGGAGTTTTCAAATCTTGTTTGGCGATTTGGTAAAGTTTTACCGCAATCCCCATACTGCGATTCCCTACGGGATAGCTCCGCTTCACGCGCCCTTGCAACTGTCTTTCCGCGACTGCGTGTTAGCCGCGATCGCCTTAGAAAACTCCCCATTTTACCAGCAATCCTTAGATTACTGGCTCCATCGCCTCAAAACCCTGCCACCAGCGCCGGAATTGCCCCTCGCGAAACACCCGAATTCCTTAACGCAGCCGCGATTTAAACGCTGGAGCGATCGCTTAGACTTGCAAACCTGGCAGCGCCTCAAAACGCGCACAGCTCGCGCCAGCCTCACTCCTACGGGCTTATTGCTGGCCGCCTATGCGGAGGTTCTGTCTCTGTGGAGCAAAACGCCTCGGTTTACCCTCAACGTGCCGCGCTTTAATCGGTTGCCTTTGCATTCTCAAGTTGAGGAAATTATCGGAGAATTTGCGTCATTTACTCTGCTAGAAATAGATAACTCCAAGCGAGAGAGTTTTGAAATACGAGCCAAGCGATTGCAAGAACAGCTTTGGCAAGATTTAGAGCACCAATATGTCAGCGGCGTGCGCGTTTTGCGAGAACTCGCTCAAGCGCAAGGTACAACTGCAGCGTTGATGCCGGTCGTGTTTACGATCGATCCGCAAAACGCGCCTGGGGAAGATTCCTCTATCTTCTCTCTCATTCAAGAATTGGGAGAACTGGTGCACATTATTGGTCAAACTCCGCAAGTTTGGATCGACGCGCAATTTACCGAAACTTCTGACGGGCTGTCTTTTAGCTGGGATGCGGTGGAAGAACTTTTCCCGCCAGGGATGATTGACGATATGTTTGACGCCTATTGCCACCTATTGCAAAGCCTCGCCAATGAAGAGGAAACTTGGCAGAAAACGGTGCAGTTTCAGCAAGCCTTTACTAACAGCATTGAGGCACCGATTCCCGATGGATTGCTGCACGAATTGTTTGCTGAGAAAGTCGCCTTGCGATCGCACGAACCAGCCATCATTACGCGCGATCGTACCCTCACTTATGAGGAACTATATCGGCGATCGAATCAAGTCGGTCATCGCTTGCGAAATCTCGGAGTTCGCCCTAATCAATTGGTTGCCGTTGTCATGGAGAAAGGATGGGAGCAAATCGTCGCTGTCCTGGGAATTCTAGCCTCTGGAGCCGCTTATTTGCCCGTAGATGCGGCGCTGCCAAAAGAGCGGCTGTGGTATTTGCTGGAAAATGGCGAAGTTGAGATTGTTTTGACACAATCTCAGTTAAATCAACGCTTGGAATGGCAGGAAAATGTGCGGCGAATTTGTCTTGATACTGAGGAATTAGCAACAGAAAGCGGCGAAGCTTTGGAGTCGGTGCAGGAAGCGGAAGATTTAGCGTATGTGATTTATACTTCGGGCTCAACTGGCTTGCCGAAAGGCGTGGCGATCGCCCATCGCGGTGTAGTCAATGCGATCGCTCAGACCAACCAAGTGTTTAATGTGACCGACTGCGATCGCGCGATCGCAGTCACCGCACTGCACCACGATATGTCCGTTTACGATATCTTCGGCATCCTAGCGGCCGGAGGAGCGATCGTCATTCCCGATGCCGCACAACGGCTAGACCCCGCTCACTGGACAGAATTGATGGTAAAAGAGCGCGTCACCATTTGGAACTCGGTTCCGCCGATGATGGAAATGCTGCTCGATTACGCTGCCGGACGTTCTGAGGTGTTGCCAGAGTGCTTGCGCTGGGCGTTTCTCGGCGGAGATTGGATACCGATAACGCTGCCCCAGAGGTTAAGGGCGATCGTCCGTGAATGTCGCGTTGTCAGTGTCGGCGGGCCAACGGAAACTACCCTTTGGAATATTTGGTATCCGGTAGAAACTGTTGATTCTTCTTGGAAAAGCATTCCCTACGGATCGCCGATCGCCAATACACGCTATTACATTTTGAATGAAAGGCTAGAAGACTGTCCCGTCTGGGTTGCCGGCGAGATGTGCTGTGCGGGAGTTGGACTGACAAAAGGATACTGGCGGAATGAAGAAAAAACTCGCGCCAGTTGCCTCACGCACCCCGTCACGGGCGATCGCTTGTACCGAACGGGAGATTTAGGGCGCTTCCTCCCTGACGGCAATATCGAATTTTTAGGACGAGAAGATTTCCGCCTTAAAATTCGAGGATTCCGCATCGAAGCAGGAGAAATTGAAGCTGCTTTGAACGAGCACCCAGCAGTCAAAGCATCCATTGTCACCGCCTTCGGAGAAAATCACAGTCAAAAGCGCTTAGTAGGGTATATCGTTCCCCAACAAAACGCTGCGCCTGCGGTTGAAGAATTGCGACAATTTCTGAGTGAAAAACTGCCCGATTATATGGTGCCTTCTGCATTTATAATTCTGGAGGCTCTGCCGCTTTCGGCGAACGGCAAAGTTAACCGCAAGGCACTGCCTGAACCGGATGCCGCAATTCCAGAAGCAAAGATTTTTGTCGCACCGCGCACCCCTATTGAGGCAATGTTAGCGAGAATTTGCTGTGAGGTTCTCGGCATCGAACAGTTAAGCATTACCGATAACTTTTTTGAACTAGGAGGAAATTCGCTGCTGGCAATTCAATTAGCAGCAAAGGTACGAGAATATTGTCAGATAGAATTGCCTTTGTGCGATATTTTTGCAGGACGATCGCTCGCCGTACTTGCAGAAAATATTTCTGAAGCCAAAAACAAAAATGCGGCCGTTGAAGAACCCGCGATCGCGCCTGTTTCGCGATCGGCGTACCGCATGAAACTGTCATCTTTGCGCTAACCACAAATCAGTGATGAGTCATGGGATTGCCGCCAATATAGCGGTTCTCAAGCGTGGTGAGGTATGCCCAATGCCCAATGCCCAATGCCCCATGCCCAATGCCCCATGCCCAATGCCCAATGCCCAATGCCCAATGCCCAATGCCCCATGCCCAATGCCCCATGCCCAATGCCCCATGCCCAATGCCCAATGCCCAATGCCCA
>NZ_JAUBTL010000097.1:0-19272 GCF_036702475.1 Microcoleus sp. D2_18a_B4 | reverse complement strand
AGAGTAAGACGACTTCGGTTGCGTCAGTCAGTGAAGTGTCAAGAATCACCGCACTTTTAGGGCGGTGAGTATGTCAACAGTGTTGTTTTACGCAGGAGTTTTCGGCCTCAAAGCTATCGACATTTTCAAATATCTCAAAAACTCGATCGAGTTGGCTGAGTTCCAGAATCATCTTAATCCCAGGGGATACCGAGCAAAGACTAAACCTGCGCCCCATTTTTTTCGCCTGCTTGAGGCCCGAAACCAATGCCATCAAACCTGCACTGTCAATAAATTTTACTTCGGCCAAATCTACGAGTACCGCTACAACTCCGGGGGCTGCAATTGCTGTCGCTAGTTGCCGTCCGAATTCTTCGCAGGTGGCTGCATTCAGGTAGTCTAGGGGTCGAATCACCGTAATTGGTTTATGGGCAAGAAGTGTCTGCATATGTCAAACCTATGATTGCTACGTATTTTCAACTACTGCGCTGGACGGATGTAAGCCTAAACCTACTTGATTACTCTGAGCCTAACTTAATTTGAGGCAAACTGACCAGTTGTTGTCAGTAGTTTTACTGAATCTTTATTTATTGACTCTTTTTTATGAAGTTTTGCGTAAGATTTCGGGAGGAAACGTAAGCTACTATACGATTTTTTATTTATGCCTGTAGGTTTAGTCTTGGCAACTATAAAAATTGCGATTGACTTTGCCGTAGCTGTTAGATAAAACTGAACAATGTAATTTAAATCACTTATTAGTTCTGATCTAGATCACCTGTTTGCTCGACAGTTTAGAGGAGAATAAAACTGTACGGAGTTCTCCGACTTACTATGCAAGCAACTCATGCTATTCGTCAACTTGTAGAAAAAGCCCTCTACATTAAGCAGTTGACGCCTGACATTGAAAACGAAATCAATTACGAGCTCACCCGTTTGGGGTACATCTCGGATATTGATTATGAGGCTTTAGAGTTATTAATGGATGAAATGGATGCCGGTCGGGTGCAATTGGTATCTAGTCGTCGATAGTGGGAATCGGGCGACGAGTCCACATCCAAGAACGAAAAAATCATTGCACGGCGGGCAATAGAGGAGTGTTATAAGCATTTACGCCGGCCGAATATTTTTCTAATGAAGCATCTCGTTGCTGAACTTGATATTTGAGGAGATAGTGTTAGGGGCGATCGTCCCTGCACCTATGATCAAAAGCTAAAAACTTTGACTTAAATTAAATCTATAACTTTTGGGGTATGACAAATGAGGTTAATTGTGATTCAATCCCTGGCTTAATGAAGCACCCAGTTGTGAACTTGATATTTGAGGAGAGACTGTTAAGGGCGATCGTCCCTGAACCTCATATAATTTTAGATTTTAGATTTTAGATTTTAGAAATCGTAATACTGATGACGATCGGGGTTTGAAACTTTTCTACAGTTGCATTCCTTTTAGAAACTGCTATCAGTATCAAAAACTACACACTGTAATCTAAATTAAATTTATAACTTTTGGGGCTTGACAAATTATAGCCTTTCTCAGAAAGATGAGGTACTCATGGGCATTGGGCATTGGGCATTGGGCATTGGGCATTGGGCATACCTCACTTTTTTGAGAACTGCTATAGCTCTTTCTGATTAATAGTAAAAAAAGTTTTTCTTGGATTCGAGCGATCGCTCGAATCCAAGAAAATTGATGTGTAGTTACGACATCGGTCATCGCGGAGTCAATCTAAAATCTAATATCTAAAATCTAAAATCGTTCGATCGCGCCGCCAAACTTGCCACCACCGCCACCAACTCAGCAGGCTCGATCGGCTTGGGCACGTAAATTTGAAAACCTTGCTGCAGTGCCCGTACCCGTTCCTCTACCCTACCAACCGCCGTGAACGCCAACGCCGGAATTTCCCTGTCCGCCATCCGCGATCGCACTTGCTGCAGCAAAGCCTCTCCATCAGGGGCCTGCATCTCGATATCGATCGCCAACACATCTGGATTCAGCCTTTCAATCGCCTCCAGGGCTTCGATTCCCGACCTAGCGGTCTCCACCAAGGCCCCGCAATCTTCGAGCACTGTACAGGTAAAATCCAGGGAATCAGCGTCGATATCGACCACCAACACCCGCACTCCCGAAAGATTGCTGCTGACAAAAGACTCCTTTACAGCGGCTGGCGCCTGGCTTTGAGGAACCCCAAACTCCCCCGACCCGGAAACAGAAAATCCGCCGTCGCCACGCGGCTGTTTAATTGGCAATCTCACCAAAAAGCTCGCTCCCTGTCCCTTCCCAGCCGATGCCGCTTGCACCGTCCCCCCGTGCATTTCCACACAATGACGCACTAGCGCCAAACCCAAACCCAATCCGTTGTACGATCGCCTTATAGAGCTGTCAGCTTGGCTGAACCGCTCGAAAACGTGCGGCAAAAACTCTTCCGTAATCCCTTGTCCCGTGTCGCTGACCTCAATTTCCACACAAGCGGGCGACAAATTTTTACAGCAAGCGGATTCCTCACGGGCCATCGTCCCCTCCACCTTCCGCACCGCCACCCTCACCTGTCCGCCATCGGGAGTAAACTTAATCGCATTCGACAGCAAATTCCACGCCACCTGTTGCAAGCGGCCGGCATCGCCACAAATCCGCCCCACAGTTGGGTCGAAATCCGTCACAATTTCAATATTTTTTGCCCCAATCGCGGGCGCGAGAGTCTTTATCGCAGCCTCAACAGTCGAAATCACATCCACCCACCGCAAATTCAGCGACAATTTCCCGGTAATAATCTGTGACACGTCCAGCAAATCGTCGATCAGAGTTGCCAGCGAGCGCGTATTGCGGTCGATCGTTTCCAGAGCGCGAACAGTCGTTTTTTCGTCAAACTTGCGGTTTCGCAACAGTTGTGCCCATCCCAGCATCGCATTCAGCGGCGTCCGCAATTCGTGGGACAAAGTTCCTAGAAACTCGTCTTTAATCCGGTTCGCCCGCGCCAATTCCTCGGCTCGATCGTGCAGTTCTCTTTCCAACTGCTTGCCAACCGTCAAATCGAGAATAAAAGCCACAGATTCTTGTCGCTTTTGCGCCAGCAAAACATATCCGATCAGCACCGGAATCCGGCTACCGTCTCTCCTCCAGAATTCCTTTTCGTAGGGAGTGCAAACTCCCGTTTCTTGTGCCTCTGCAATCCCCTTCTCGTCGAGAGATCGATACTCCGCCGGCGTGATCTCAATCCAGTTTAATTCCCCGCGCTGCAACTGTTCCCGCGTGTAACCAACTATCCGCAAAAATTCATCGTTGGCCTCCATGATACGGCCGTTAACATCCCCGAACATAATGCCGATCAAGTTAGCTTCGACCAACATTCGCAGCTTTTCTTCGCTAGCTTTGAATGCAGCTTCTGCTTGCTTGCGATCGCTAACGTCTTGGATGTAAGCCGACAAACCAGAATCGGAAGGATAAAAACGCACCTTCAACCACTTATTCCATAGCGGCACGAATTCTTCATACTCGATTGTTACCTTTTCTGCTACTGCTTGGGTAGCCATTTTGTAACCCTGTAAATCGACCGCCCAGGGAAATATCTCCCAAACCTTTTTACCGATCAGTTCTACTTTTGGTCTGCCTAAAAGCTCAATAGCTTGGTGGTTGACATAGGTATAGTTCCAATTTAAATCTACTGCGATAAAAGCATCGGTAATGCTTTCGAGAATGTTAGTAATTCGATAGTTTGCCGATTGCAGCGCTTTAGCTGTTTCTTCTGCTTGCAACCTCGCTGCTTGTTCGCGGGACAAAGCGGCAGCGCGTTCTTGTTCTGCCTGTTTCCGATCGCTAATATCGATGTAAGAACCGATGTAACCTGCAAAAGTGCGATCGGGCCTGTACCGGGGTACGCCCGTACCCAAAACCCAGCGGTATTCCCCGTCATAGCGTCTCAGCCGGCATTCGAGCCGGTACTCGCTGCCAGCTTTGAAGGCTTTTTGGTAAATATCCAGACATTCTGGCAAGTCATCTGGGTGCAAGCTTTCCATCCAACCCGTGCCTATTTCTTGCGCCAAAGTTCTACCGGTAAACTCCAGCCAAACTTTATTAAAGTAATCGCCAAGTTGGTCAGTGTCCGACATCCAAATCATCACCGGCGCGGTATCTGCCATAATCCGAAATCGAGCTTCGCTCTCCTGCTGCTGTGCTTCGGCTTGCTTGCGCTCGTTCCGTTCTTGAACTTCCCGCAGGGCCCGCTGAATCGACGGCACCAAGCGTATCAAACGGCGTTTGAGAACATAATCAGTAGCGCCGCTTTTCAAAGTTTCGATCGCCACTTCCTCACCCAAAGTAGCCGAAACAAAAATAAACGGCACTCCCGGACAAGTAGTGTGGGCGATTTCCAATGCAGCTATCCCGTTAAAACAAGGCAGCATATAATCTGCCAAAATAATGTCAAAACGTTGTTTTTCCAGCGCCGTGGCAAAGTCTTCTCGATTTTCCACACACACCAGAGAAAATTGGAGCCCGCCATCCATTAGATATGCCTCAATCAGTTCGGCATCTAGGGGACTGTCTTCTACTAAGAGGATATTGAGCGTTTTCACAAAAATTCCTTTTACTTAAATATTAATTATCGGATACAAAATTTTATCGGGCTGCGGCTTTAAGTGAAGCCCAAAAAAGTCTTGCGTTTTCAATGGCATAAAAAAATGTAAAAATCAATTGGTTTCATCAGAAAAATGGGTAGAAACCCCGTCCTTCTAGGACGGCTTTACAATTTAATTTGTAATGCGCCACGAGTTGTAGGACAAAAATTTACAATCTGCGGGCGATGCGTTTTGAGTTAGACGCTTGCCAGTTTTTAAATCGTGCAAGCTAATTGTTTTCCGGTACGGGTCTTTCTTTGTTGGAGATTCTTGCCAACCGCCAACGTAACAAAATCCGTATTTAGGGTGTTTAACAATTGAACCGCGCTTAAACCCGATACTAATTGTGCCACCATAACGAGGGCGAATATGACCTGTGGAATGTTGCAAGCGATGGAGCTGTCTGCGATGACACTCAAGGGGGATTACTTCTGTTAGCTTGGTGTTGTCGGGTCGAATGTGTCCTCCCGCGTACCAATTAGCCAACACCCAAGAATCAACGCAGTGAGCCTCAAACTTGTTTGATAGTTTCTGTTTTGACTTTTGGAGTCCTAAATTTTGACGCAGTTCGTAAGTATCGTTTCCCGATCTAATCTCAAGATGGGCAATCTTTATAAGTTCAGAATAGAACCAGTGTTTGCCTACTTCTAAGGGGCTAAACGATACGTTCCACTTGCGTCCGTTTTTCCAAGTACTGGCTTTGATGTCCTCTACAACAAAAGCTGATACGGGAAACATAGAGGTTAACCAATTAACTATCCTTAACTTCCACTGCCACCTTGACTTAGTAGATGGGGGTATGCGATTTTTGTTAACTAATCTGTTAGCTCGGTTTTGACGGCATGGAGTATTCCGAAATCGCCTAGCACGTCGCATATTGCGCCTGACCTCAACATGGTCTTTTACCCAATCGATCGCATGGGTTTGGATGTTTAAGTAGGTATGGGATTTGGATTTAACGGTAAATCCTTCACGCTTGCTGCCTGGATCGATGCCAACCGCTATTGGTTGATAATTGTGGCTTGAAGGTTCTACATTCAATCGAACACAAAATACCCCCTTTTTCCAGAATGGTGCAGCCTTACCTGACTTAATCCAACGCTTTGCACGGCTTGGGGTAGTCGGCATTAGGGGTCTATTTTCACTGTTGACAACGGGTACAAACATTTACGGTAAGTCCTATTTCTAGGTATATATTTCCCTTCGCCACTAGCACATCCGAGCGGTTAAAAACTAGGGAGGCATTCTTAACGTCTGGTGGGATACCACTCCCAGATGGCTCAGTTTGTCTTAAAGACGCAGGCTAGACACTGTTTTAGTCTTGAATTAAGAAGGTGGTAAGCCTTCCTCTTTCAAGCCCCATGCCTTTAGGCTGGGGTTAGTGACGAGTTGAGCATTCATATCTCAATCCTAACTTGTAACCAAGTCTATTGCTGCTTGCCGCGAGGTGAATCCCCGCTCTGACTTGATTGGCTAGTACGCTTGTTTTTCCTTAACTTTCGTCTGCTTCCAAGGAATCGGCACCGCTGGAGTCTTGCTTCTATGCAGCAGTTTAGCTATACCCTGTTGAACAAATAGTTTCGCGCTTCTGGCTAGAAACAACTAGCTAAGTAGTAATTTATCTCGCTTGCTACTAACTACTGCTACCTCGTTTGGCAGATTATTTTTTTTTGTAGTGATGCACGAGTTAATTCTATATTGCTTTGCCACTCCTCTCAAACTCGAATTCCCTTGAATTCTCCCCTTATTTCCTGAATATCGATCCTGTCAAAAAAAGTCAAAGTTGCTGGTCTGTCTGCTTTACTTTTTCCCGGATTTGCCTCCCATGCAACAGTTGCAACCGATCCCACAGTTGGCTTATCGAGCGCTCTCCCCCATCAAAAATTACCACTCATCAACTAATAACACTGGGCACGCTGCATCTATCTAAAGATAGTTTTTTGCATAGACACTGAACTCAACCTGCAGAGATTCCCCTGAATTCGGTAAAACGAAGTGCCACCCCGCCGAAAATCTGAGAAAGCTCGATCGACCAATTAATTTCCTATACAAATCCCAGAAAATTTGTCTGGACTCGCTACACTCGCACTCCCAGGCTGTCTCAGACCGATCGGCTTATTGATTGAACTGACCCAAAATGTCTTAAAATATACAATACGGTGAGCTGCTGCACAGCCCGCATATATTAAAATCAAGCGCCAACTTGCAATAATTCTTTAAAATAGAGGTACAGCACCGGCGATCCCTAACTCTTCCCCCTCAGAAAGGGTAGGGTTTAGCAGAATTGAAGACGATCGTCTATGGTGACATCCAGTAAAGCCCGTGCAGTTGCTTTAGTCTCAGCTTTATTCAGGTTATTGGGAACCAGTTACGAGGAGATTTGACCCGCCGTGCTCCAACGCATCAAACAAGACTTAAAAAACGACCTGATCGCAGGACTATTGGTAGTGATACCCTTAGCTACCACCATCTGGCTGACAATTACCGTCGCCAGTTGGGTGATCAATTTTCTCACCAAAATTCCCAAGCAGATCAACCCTTTTGACGGACTCCACCCGATTTTGGTGAATCTGTTAAATCTTTTAGTAGGGCTGGCTGTACCCCTGCTGAGCATTTTAGTCATCGGCTTAATGGCCCGCAACATTTTCGGCAAGTGGCTGCTAGACTTTGGCGAACGGGTGTTGCAGGCAATTCCCCTAGCCGGTTCGGTTTACAAAACCCTCAAACAACTGCTGGGAACCCTCCTCAAATCAAACGACAAATTTCGCCGCGTGGTGTTAGTGGAATATCCCCGGCGAGGAATCTGGACTTTAGCATTTGTGACCGGTACGATCGAGAGTAACGATATCCCACCTCACCTTTCCGGTGAAACCCCGATCGGCATTTTCATCCCCACCACTCCCAACCCCACCACCGGATGGTACGCTATAGTCCCGGAAGCAGATTTAGTCAATTTGTCAATGTCGATCGAAGATGCCTTTAAAGTCATCATCTCCGGCGGCATCGTCAACCCCAGCAACTCAGTTCCAGTAAACCCCGAAAACATCAAGGGCAAAACACTCGAACCCTTGGTATCCGAATCAAGATACCAGGCTGTCCCAGTCGAAGAAGATTGAACCAGGACATCTTTAGTGGCCCTTCAGTTGACAGTTGACAGTTGACAGTTGACAGTTGACCGCAAAAGGGCGACCTCTAGCTGGAAGGAAGAGGATTGGAGTAATGATTTATAGTCTTCTTTTAATTTCTCCCGATCAGGCTTGGGGCTTTAAACCAATTCTTTCTGGTAAGGCCGTGTAAACTTTCCCCATAGCAGATAATATTTCGACAAAACCAGCCCAAACCGAGAAAGCCTATACTCAGAAACCCGGTTTCGAGCATAAATCTTGGGTTTGACAGCGAAGTATCTGTAAACTACCCGCCGCTGGCGAGTCAGACGGCTGGTTTTGTACCGCTTTTAGTCGAGTTTTCTGCTAAAGTTCAAGTCCGCGCGCGATCGAAAAACTTCCTAAATTCTCAATCCCTATCTAAAAATTATGAAAAAAGCCCGCGAAACAGCACGCGAACTCGCACTCCTCGGCATCAGCCAACTGCCGACGAATCCAGAACTCTTAGAAGCCAAGAAACTGCAAGATGTTCTCCTCGCCGCCATCCGCACCCTGACAACAGAAGTTCAAGAATCCCTAGAAGCAGCAGCATCCGAAGTGCAGCGGAGTAGCGACAAGCTGCTTGCCAGCGAAATCCGTGCCGCCGATATACAAAGTGCTAGAGCAATGGTGCGGGAAGCAGTCGAACTCACCCAAACCGCCATCAACCGTCTCGGTTCAGCAATGGAGTTTCCAGAACTGATCCAGCTAGCCAACCAGCAAGATGTCCGCACCTACGCTTTGCAAATCCTGACGAAAGTCAGCGCCAACCGTGTTCAAATTGACGAATTGCTCTCGGAAGCCCTTGTAGACTGGCAAATAGAACGGTTGGCCCGGATCGATCGAGATATCATGAGAATCGCGATCGCCGAAATGCTATATCTCGGATTACCCGAACAAGTCAGCGTCAACGAAGCCGTCCAACTCGCAAAACGCTACAGCGGCGACGAAGGACATCGCTTCATCAACGGAGTCCTCCGCCGAGTAGTCGATAAAATCAACGCAGAAGTTGTTAGTCCCTAGTCCTTAGTCCTCAGTCCTCCGGGTGCTTGGTGGGCACCTTACCCGGAGGCTGCACGGCGGGGCGCGAACCTTACCCAGAGTCATTAGCAATCCGCAATCCGCAATCGGCAATCCGCTCTAAACTAAGGACTAATAACTATATTCCCAATTTCCTATGGTATTTAATTGGTTTCGTCGCCAGTACAGCGAAAATAAATCTTCTGAAACAGAGGCAACCCCCGAACAGCAGCAAGATGAGTCGGCAAAATCCGCACCGGTTGAGCCTCAAACAGATACAACAGAGCAAGGTTCTCCTGCTGTAGCCGAAGATTATCTCAATTGGGCAAAAGCTGCTTACAAAAATATTCAAAAACAGCAAAAACCCGAAACAGAAGTTTCCGAGACAGCAGCGCCCGATGTTCCAGCAGCCGAAGCAGAAATCGCGACAGTTGCAGAAGTTGCAGAACCGGCGACTATTGAAGCAATCGAGCCGATCGAACTTGAACCAGCACCCACAGATTCAACTGTTGCAGAAGTTCCAGAAGTTGCAGCACCAGCAACTGTTGAAGCAACCGAGGATCTCGAACTCGATGCAGCAACGCCCGCAGAAATTGCAGAAACTCTGCAACCAACAGCCGGGGCGATCGACATTGCACCTATTGCTCAACAATTAGAAGTTACAGCAGAAAATATAGAAATTGCCGAACCTGCAACCGAGGTTGTAGAAACCGAATCACTCGCATCCGACGGCGAAGTAGGGGAAGCCCTGCCGTTTTGGGCCAGAGCTCAGGCCGATCGCATGGAGCGCATCGAACGCCTCAAAGAAACCGCAATTGAAGAACCAGACGTAATTGCAGCCGCCGCCGAGAGAGCCGCAATTATCGAAGAAATTCCCGGTTTCGCCTTTGACGAAGGCTTCCTGTGGTCTTCAGAAATCTTAGCCAGTCAAGGCCGCCGCCCAGACCAAGTATCAGTTGAAGAAATCAGTTGGCTGCAAAAACTGCGGAAAGGCTTAGAAAGAACTCGCCGCAGCTTAATTAATCAACTAAAGGCGATCGTCGGTCAAGGCCCGCTCAATCAAGATGCGGTAGCCGAAATTGAGACTTTGCTCCTACAAGCCGATGTCGGAGTCGCAGCCACCGACATCATTATCAGTCGCCTCCAAGAAAGACTCAAACAAGAAGTGCTGCCGCCAGAACAGGCTCTAGCCTACCTGAAAACCATCCTGCGCGACATTCTGGACGCTCCCTGTGCCGAAACCGCCGCCGGTAATCCCGCCTACAGCCTGACATTTGCCCCGGAAAAAGACACTTTTAACATCTGGTTAATCGTAGGAGTCAACGGTGCGGGCAAAACTACGACGATCGGCAAACTGGCCCATATTGCCCAAAAATCCGGCTACAAAACCCTGATTGCTGCCGCCGACACTTTCCGCGCCGCCGCCGTCGAACAAGTGAAAGTTTGGGGTTCCCGCAGTGGGGTCGAAATTATTGCCAACCCAGGGAAAAATACCGATCCGGCTGCTGTCGTGTTTGATGCGATCGCCGCCGCCAGCGCCCGAGGCACAGAACTCCTGATCGTAGACACCGCAGGCCGCCTGCAAAACAAAAAAAATCTGATGGACGAATTAAGTAAAATCCGTCGCATTGTAGATAAGAAAGCCCCAGGCGCTACCGTAGAATCTCTACTGGTCTTGGATGCCACACTGGGTCAAAATGGTTTGCGACAGGCAGAAGTATTCGCAGAATCTGCAAAATTAAGCGGAGTGGTATTGACAAAACTCGACGGTTCTGCTAAAGGTGGTGTTGCCCTAGCCGTAGTGCAGCAGCTTGGTCTGCCCATCCGCTTTATTGGAGTCGGGGAAAGCATCGAAGACTTGCGCCCGTTTTCTAGTTACGAATTTGTGGAAGCCCTACTCGATTTTAGATTTTAGATTTTAGATTTTAGATTGATCAGGTATCTGTGGTCGTCCCGATTTTTGGAGGCGGATACAGAGGTTCAAAATCTCAAATCCTTAACCTCAAACTACCATCGCAGGACTTGCGCCGATCGCCCGTGGCGAGTAAAAACTAAATATCTAGAAACAATACCTTCGTTCTGTTATTGCTTGGTTGCCCTCAAAGCGCGAGCCAAAGCAAGGGCGTAAAATTAAGCTCAAATGTAGTATCAGTCTGCTGTCTGATTGCATAGTCTTCCCGATCCCCCTGGCGCCCCCCTAATAGTGGGGGGGACGGGAAAGGGTCAAAGTCCCCCTTCTTGTTAAGGGGATTTAGGGCGTATCTAGACTAAGCTATAAACGAGATTTCTTGAGAATTTCCCACTTAAGTTGATACCAATGTCCTAGTACCCAACTTACTTCCTCAAACCAAACTGCTTGCTCGAAAAAAAACGGGTTTCTGTTCAAGTGGCCCGTAATATCAACTCCGCTAGCATCGGAATTGTAAAATCGAATCAACAGTCAATACTCAACTATCATTCAGTTCTTCGACTGACAGTTAACAGTTAACAGTCAACAGTCAACAGTCAACAATAATTCCGGTGCAACCGGAATTGATAGAAGTCCTCAATCATTCCTCCTCGGTCTAAAATCGAAAATCACAAATTTAAAATGACTGCTGTGCCTTTGCCTCGTCCCTCACCTCAACCTGCTGACCGCCCTCCGGGTCGCAATTCCACCGACGCGACGCCAGTATTTGCCCTCAAAGAACTGGTGGCGCGTTTGCACCGATATCAGCACAACGTTCAAGATATGTTGGGTTCGCTGGGATTTGCCCTGCGAAGTTTTAACAATCTCAACCAATTTTTGGAGTTGGTGCCTTTGGTGGCGACTCGCGTTACGGACGCCGACGGCGGAGCTTTAGTGCTGTTCAAACCCAACGGTCAAGTCAGGTTCCAGCAGTTGCATTGTCAGGAAGGACGGCAGTGCCAAGATATGCGAAAAGCGCTGGAAATAGCCACCAGGCAAGCTACAGCAGGTGCGGGCGCTACTGCTGGAACGTTTTCGGAAACCTCTGGGCAAACTTCTAGTCTAGACTTGCAAGTCGGTCGTTATTTGGGCCCGGATGTTCATTTGTTTGGGGCGCCAATTTTAGTCAACAATTTGGAACGGGGACGGCTTTATGTTTTTAGCAGTGATCCGCAATATCTCTGGACTCCCAGCAGACAGAAATTAGTTCGGTTGGTGGCGGATCAAACCGCCGTGGCTATTTGCAAAGACGAACTTACTGTTAAGTTGGCGGAAAAAGACCGCTTAGACAGAGAGTTAGAAATCGGGGCGGAAATTCAATTGCGGCTGCAGCCCCGGAGTTGTCCGAAAATTCCCGGCCTTGACGTGGCCGCCCGCTGCCAAACTGCTAGCAGAGTCGGCGGAGATTATTATGATTTTATTCCCGCTGACTATGACCCGATCGGCAAGGAGAATGAGGGGGAAAGCCCCCCATCCCTAATTAAAAATCTCAAGTCCAAAATCGACAAGGGCCGCTGGAGCATTGTCATCGGCGATGTGATGGGCAAAGGAGTACCAGCGGGCCTGTTGATGACGATGACACGGGGTATGCTGCGGGCGGAGGTTTTGAACCGCCACTCGCCGTCGAGAATTTTGCAACATTTAAACCGGGTTATGCACGCGGATTTGGAAAATTCCCACCGTTTTGTGACTCTGTTTTATTCGGAGTATGACCCGAAAACTCGCGTTTTGGCTTACAGCAATGCTGCTCACCACCCGCCTTTGCTGTGGCAAGCTGCAACTAATTCGATTCTTCAGCTTGATACTTTGGAGGGAATGTTAATTGGGCTGGATGCTGATTCGCATTACCAAGAAGCAAGCGTGCAATTGCAGCCAGGAGATACTATTATTTATTACACAGACGGATTTACCGATGCTGCTAATCAAAGGGGCGATCGGTTTGATGAGGATAACTTGACCTCTGCTTTTCAGTGGGCCTGTCAAAATTACCAGCAGTCTGAAGAAATTTTGGATTATTTGTTCGATCGCGTACACCAGTTTATCGGCATCGGCAATCGTAACGAAGATGACATGACACTGGTTGTACTGAGGGTAACACCTTTAGCAGGAGAAAATCACCATGATAGTTAATTTAATGCCGGAAATTACTGCTGGATTAACCAGTTCGATTAATTGGAACGATGTGGCTCACGTGGTAGTTTTGAAATCTCATTTGAGTTCGACGGTGGTTTTGGCTCAAAGTTACGAAATTTTTACGAATTTCCAGAAAGCTTGGAAAAATTTTGTTGACACTGGTCAAATAGGAGCTTTTTTTATAGGTATTTTTGTTGGCTGGTTCTTTAAAGGGATTTTTCGTTAGAGTTCTTGTCGAAGAAGCTATCGGTAACTGATTTAAAAGGTTTGTAGCCCAAACTTCACTTCTTTCTGATGCAGCAAAAGTTTCACAATTTTGTAGTCAAGACTTCAGTTTTTTCTGGTCAAAAGATGTATAAAAACTTTGTAGTCAGGACTTGAGTTTTTTCTTACAAAATTTGGGAGGACTAAAGGGCCGACTACAAACCGGAAGAAGGACTAAAGTCTTTGCTACAAATCGGTTTTTATAGACTTCTGCAACAGAGATATAATCTAGTTTTAGCTTCAGCAATGACAACACAACAAAAAACTTGGAGTCAAAGATTTGAATCGGCGCTGCACCCGGCGATCGCCCGATTTAATGCTAGTATTGGCTTCGATATTGAATTGATTGAGTATGACTTGACGGGTTCTGTCGCTCACGCTAAAATGCTGGCCAAAACGGGGATTATTTCCGCAGCCGAAGGCGAACAGTTAGTCAATGGTTTGGAACAGATCCGCCGGGAATACCGCCAAGGACTTTTTGTTCCGGGAGTTGATGCAGAAGACGTTCACTTCGCTGTAGAGAAGCGGCTGACGGAGATTGTGGGGGATGCTGGGAAAAAGTTGCACACTGCCCGATCGCGCAACGATCAAGCCGGCACTGATACTCGCTTGTATTTGCGCGATCGCATCGCAGAAATTCGCGCGCAATTGCGGGAATTTCAAGGGGTTTTGCTCGATCTTGCCGATCGTAACGTGGAAACTTTAATTCCCGGTTACACTCATTTGCAGCGCGCTCAGCCGATCAGTTTGGCTCATTACCTGTTAGCTTATTTTGAAATGACCGATCGCGATTGGGAACGTCTCGGCGATATCTGCAAGCGGGTGAATGTTTCGCCTTTGGGTTGTGGCGCGCTGGCGGGGACGACTTTCCCGATCGACCGACATTATACTGCAGAACTCTTGCATTTTGACAAGGTTTATGCTAATAGCTTAGATGGAGTGAGCGATCGAGATTTTGCGATCGAATTTCTCGCTGCAGCCAGCTTGATTATGGTACACCTGAGCCGCTTGTCAGAAGAAATGATTTTGTGGTCTTCTCACGAATTTGGATTTATTACGCTCAAAGATAGCTGCGCTACTGGTTCTAGCATCATGCCCCAGAAAAAAAATCCCGACGTGCCGGAGTTGGTGCGGGGCAAAGCGGGGCGGGTGTTCGGTAACTTGCAAGCCTTGTTGGTAGTAGTGAAGGGACTTCCTTTGGCCTACAACAAAGATTTACAAGAAGATAAAGAGGCTTTGTTTGATACCGTAAGAACGGTACAGGGTTGCTTGGAAGCAATGACCATTTTGTTGCGCGAAGGAATCGAGTTTAATGGCGAGATCCTCGCTGCTGCTGTTACGGAAGACTTTTCTAACGCTACAGACGTAGCCGACTACTTGGCCTCCAAAGGCGTTCCCTTCCGGGAAGCTTACAACCTTGTCGGCAAAGTCGTCAAAACTTGCCTTTCGGGGGGCAAACTCCTCAAAGATTTGACACTTGAGGAGTGGAAAGACTTGCACCCAGCCTTTGAGACAGACATTTACAGCGCGATCGCACCTCAGCAAGTGGTGGCGGCTCGCAATAGTTACGGGGGTACCGGGTTTGAACAAGTGAGAAAATCACTTATCGCTGCGCGCGATCGAATCGCCTAAACATCGTTGAATTATTGGACAAATTCCGGCTGGCTATCTCTCCTTAGAACGATCGTGTTTTCCACTCTGGTTCTAAGTTCGGCAGATAGCCTGACTCAATTAATCTTCAGCAGCAGCCATGTCTTTGTCTCTGCCGCCACCGCTCATGGCGCCCATGCCACCGCCGTTACCGCCGTCAAATCGCCTTCTCTTATTGGAGAACATATCTTGATTTCTCCGCTTGCGAAACTTGCGAGCGTATGCTTGATTTCGTTGTGCCTTCTCTTTTTTGAGATTGCGGCGCTTAGCCATTCTGACCTCACTAATAAACATTGACAGTCCCCGGGCTTTCACGCACGGGGATTCTTAAGTTTGACACTCTGTGCACTCTTGGTGACTGAGATTCTTGGTTCAGCGAAGTCACTTGCTTGCGACAGGATTTCTCCAGCCAAAATATAGGTGTCTTCTCCCCAAGCGTAAATTCCGGTATGCCCTACCGTACTCGATCTGTTCTCTTTCTGTAGCTAGGTTTTGTTCAAATTTAGCTTTCGTGACGCTGCCACAACAATCGCAAGCGATATGGTTTAGGCTTCTGAGTCCTGTTAAGGAGATCGAGAACTTCCTTCAAGGTACTCCAATCGTTTCCCTCTACGGCGTTTTAAAGTGAGGAACACGTCCAGCCCCACTGATATTATCAAAAGGAATTGGTTCGTCTCGTTGTCCACCCGTCCACGGCTCACAGCTATGCTTATGAGATTGTGGAGGGGTGGAATCAGGAGTCTCACGCGCCTTTTATCCCACACTAACCTTCGATCGGTATGTTGATCGGTATAGTGTGGGGATTCCTGTCTGCCTAGCTAAACCGCAACACCGTTAGGTGTGACTACGCACTCAACTAATCCAGTTAAGTTATTACGTTGGCTAGTTATACTCAATTTTAGACCGATGACGATCATAGCACACCCGGTACAAGACCCAGAAAAAAGAGCACCGGGATTCAAGTCGCTGGGAATCTGGGTGCGATCGGGACGCAATGTTGTCAATCTTCCAGAAGATTTCTATAAACTATTGACAAATACGACAAATGACTATCAACCCCGGTGACGTAGCTCCTCTCTTCAGTCTGCCCGACGCACAAGGCAATGTTTTCAATCTTGCAGATTTTCGAGGGCGGCGAGTTGTACTGTATTTTTACCCTAGGGACAATACCCCTGGCTGTACTAAAGAAGCTTGCGGCTTTCGCGACATTTACTTACAGTACCAGTCGCGCAATATAGCAGTCCTCGGCGTCAGTACAGACGGGGCCGGGGCCCACGCCAAGTTTGCAGCTAAATATCAACTACCTTTTCCGTTGCTGTGCGACTCAAACGCCGAAGTTGCTACCGTCTACGGCTGTTACGGACTCAAAAAGTTTATGGGAAAAGAATTTATGGGGATTACTCGATCGACTTTCGCGATCGACCCTGATGGTAGGATTGAAAAGGTTTACCGCAAAGTCAAACCAGAATCTCACGCAGCGGAGATATTAGCAGATTTGCCAGACCTCTGGCCTGAATGAAAAATTAAAAATTAAGACTCCGGAGCTGCAAGCTAGGAGCCCTGAAATTACTATCTCCTAAACAAGCTTTTGAGTTTATGCGTCGATTGTGGCAAATTGTACAAACTGTGCTGGGACTGATTTTTCGACATCCCGTCACTGGTACTGCGGTGATTCCCGTATTGCCTGACGGGCGAATTGTGTTAATTCGCCGCCGCGACAACGGTCGCTGGGGACTGCCGGGAGGTATGGTGGATTGGGGAGAGGATATTCCGACGACAGTGCGGCGGGAATTAGCGGAGGAAACAGGACTCGAGTTAGTCAAAATTCGTCGCTTGGTGGGCGTTTATTCGGCTGCCGATCGAGACCCGCGCCTGCACTCGATTTGTATCGTGGTGGCAGCAGAGGTAGAGGGCAAGATGCAAGTTCAGGATACGCTTGAAGTCAGCGAGGTTGAGGCTTTTTTCCCCGCATCGCTGCCGGAGGGCCAGCTCAGCCACGATAACGACCAACACTTACAGGACTATTTTCAAGGCCTGACAACTTTGGCGTAAATCGGCGGGGCATCCAAATTTGAGAAAAGTCGGAAATTACCTCGCGGTCAAAAGTTGTCTGTTATGAATGTGGAATTAATTTTCACCAAAGAACTGGGTGGAGCGTAGCGGAGGGCTGAAGCCCCGTCCTTATAGGACGGCTTTGATTCTCTTCATTTTCAGTTAATTGTATTGATAATACATGGTACAATAAAGCAATCAAGCAATAGTAAACAATGAAAGCAAGGTACAAGTACAGAATCTATCCGACCGACCAACAGAAACAGAGCTTGGCTCAGTTATTCGGTTGCGTTCGCGTTGTCTGGAATGATGCTCTTGCACTTTGCAAACAATCCGAAAAAAAGCCGAAATCGACCGAACTTCAGAAAATAGTAATAACTGGGGCAAAACAGACTGAGGAAAGGACTTGGCTGGAAGAGGTGTCATGCGTTCCCTTGCAACAGTCTGTAACCGATTTAGAAACGGCTTTTAAGAATTTCTTTGATTCCTACAAAGGGAAAAGAAAAGGGCAAAAAGTACGGTATCCTAGGTTTAAAAAAAAGACAAGCCGTCAATCGGCAAGATTTACTCTTCGTGGATTTTCCCTGAAGAAAAACGGTGGCGTTTACTTAGCAAAAATTGGAATTGTCAAGCCAATATGGTCTAGGGATTTGCCGTCAGCACCTAGCTCGGTCACGGTAATCAAGGATGGCGCTAATCGCTATTTCTTAAGCTTTGTTGTAGAGGTCGAACCCGTTCAATCCGAGGCTTTGCATCCAAGTATTGGTATCGACTTAGGGATTAAAACCTTTGCGGTAATGAGTAATGGCGCCAAAGCCGAAAGTCCTAGTTATAAAAAACTAGACCGGAAAGTTCGCAAACTGCAACGCAAGTTAGCTCGCCAACCTCATGACTCCAAAAGAAGGAATATAACTCGAATCAAGCTCGCCAAGCTTCATAACCGTATTTCTGATGTTCGTAAAGATTTTCTACAGAAATTATCGACCAAAATAGTCAACGAAAACCAAGTGATTGTTTTGGAAGATTTAAATGTGTCGGGCCTGGTTAAGAACCGCAAACTTGCTAGAGTAATCAGCTTGCAAGGTTGGAGAGAATTCAGGAATTGGTGCGAAGCTAAGTCGGAAAAGTTGGGCAGAGAGTTCAAGGTGATTAGTCGATGGGAACCCACCAGCCAGGTCTGTTCGGACTGTGGTTTCAAGTGGGGTAAAATCGATTTATCTATTCGCGAGCGTGCTCTGTTTGAATTGTGGTACCGAGCAGGATAGAGATGAAAATGCGGCTAGAAATATAGCTCAAGTCGGGATGGGGAATCGCCACGACTCTAAATGGAGTGCTGAGGGATTGTCAGACTATTTCGGTAGCAGAACCCGATGAAGCGTCAAGAATCACCGCGCCTGATAGCCGGTGAGTATTTCAATGTTTTCCTACTTTTATGCACAATCTCTGAACATTAAATTAATCATCTTTTTATTACTAAATATTTAACCGGATGTACTCACCGCTACGAAATTCTAGGGTAAAACTCTCTGTAGGGCAAATCTTTTGGCACGAAGTCGGTCAAGGCCCGAATTTAGTATTTTTGCACGGTTCTTGGCACGACAGCAGTCAGTGGCTGAGGACGATCGAACATTTGAGCCCCTACTACCACTGCTTCGCACCGGATTTGCTGGGGTTTGGCGACTCGGAACACCCAAATCTTCATTATTCGATCGACTTGGAAGTAGAATGTCTAGCCCAATACCTCGATACTTTGAAGTTGCGACAGGTTTATTTAATCGCTCACTCTGTGGGCGGCTGGGTGGCCACCAGCTACGCTATCAAATATCCCGATCGAGTTCAGGGTTTGGTGTTGTTGGCCCCAGAAGGCGTCAAGGTTGGCAACCGGCGGGGGCGGTGGCAGACGGCTAGCTGGCTGATCGGCAAACCACCGCTGGCTTTGTGGTTGCTACGATCGATCTATCCAATTGCTAAGTTGCTGGGTAGCCAAAACAAGATTGACGGATTGCTAAAGTTCAGACAGCAGTTGATGCAGTCCCCAGTTGCCGTGCAGTTGCTGTTCGGGCGGCGGCGGGCTGAAATTACAGCGGAATTAGTTGAGGAGAATTTGCCTTTGCTGAAAGCGCCTGTTTTGCTGTTGCAGGGTTCTGAAGATACTCCCGCAGCTTCGTCTTTGTGTCAATCCTATGCTGCTCTGGCTCCTAATGCCGAACTGCAATTGGTCAGTCCGGGGGAAAGCAATTTGCCGCAGGAAGTCCCGGATGTTGTTGCTAAATATATTCGCCAGTTTGCTAAGTGAATGGGGAATTGGGCATTGGGCATTGGGCATTGGGCATCGGGCATCGGGCATTGGGCATTGGGCATTGGGCATTGGGCATTGGGCATCGGGGATTGGGCATTGGTAACAGTCAACAGTCAACAGTCAACAGTCAACAGTCAACAGTCAACAGTCAACAGTCAACAGTCAACAGTCAAC
>NZ_JAUBTL010000096.1:0-20843 GCF_036702475.1 Microcoleus sp. D2_18a_B4 | reverse complement strand
TTCAGTTATACTAACCAGTTGGTTAGGCTAACCTTCCCTGAGTATTGCTACCCATTTGGGTTAAACGAATCGCACTCCCTGTTCTTTAATATAATCTGTCTTAGATGTTGTCCCACAATGACGACAAGTTGAAGTACCCCGCGAACTACCTGCCGCCGGGTCAAAACCTAACCCTTTTTCCGTCGCCGACTCGATAACTTCCAACTCAACCCGCTTTGTGTCGTGATTAGGAATCACCTTAAGTGCAACATACTTTTTAGACTTCTGGCAAAGCCATGTTTGCCGCACCAAAGGAACATCAGCGCCACAACCAGGGTTAGGACATTTAACCGTTCGCGTCCATAAATATGCAACAGGAGTAATATTTTGTGCGAGAGTTAACTGCTTAACTTTTGGTGCAAATAACTCTAATTGCTCAGATTCCTGCGGCACAACTTCCCCCACCTTAATATCAGGGTATAAGTCACCAATTTCTCCTCGGACTTTTTCAATCACCCAATTGCCCCATTTTTCCACCTCATCGGCTAATTTTCTGCCGTACTTTTGGGGATAAACTAGCGTACAAAGCTCAATAATATGAGCCACCGGATTGAGTTCAACTGCGTAGGTTTCGCACCCCAAACGCAACGCTTCTAACGGAATAGCCCCGCCGCCAGAAAACATATCTAAAACCTTTGGTGGCGGCACTTGATTTAATGGTGTTTCTGGCGGTAAGTTCAGGCGAAGTTTTTGCGCTTCTAGGATTTGCTTTCTCGCTTTATCAATAGTAGGTTGTCCAGCTTCCCATTTACACAAATCAATCATTGCTTGTTTCAATGCTGTGCGCTTCTGTGGTGTTTCTGGTGCCGCTATTAGGGATGCAAAAACCGCCGCTCTTGCTGCGACTAAAGGCCGTCTCGCCCACCATAAATGTAGGGTGGAAATGTGACCTTTGCGAATCGACTTCTCCCGTGCAGCTTCTACCGAGATTTCTTTGATAGGGATAAAGTCTTCAATTAAGCGGCGGTCATTTGTCATGGTGGGTTAGTCTTTTTTGTTTGTCGTGTAAGAATGACGAAACTATCTGTCATTGTCAGGTATAGCAATCGCCCGGATGGTTAGGACGATTTTGAATATAGTCGTGGGGTGGGGGCGGGTTTTTATCATTTGTCGATGAGTGTCACAGATTCGGGCGAACCCGCCCCTACTGCACTAATCGCCTTGGCGGTTGCTATACAAAGCCACCTCATATTATACACTATTTTTCTGCAACGCTTCAGCAGAAATAATATACCGAGTAACTTGCTTAATTTCTTTAGCATCCGTCGCTAAATTATTAGCAGGATTTTGAATAATTAATAACTGCGGGTTTTCAATCTCGCAACCCCAAACAACATACAACCAATAAGAATCTTTTAACTGTTGTGCTTTGCGCCACTCATTTACCGTTAAGGCCACTTCTTGATACAAATTAGCCCTTCCCTTCACCTCAATTCGACGCACCTCGGCAATTCCCGTTTCTGGATTTGTAGGCCCTAAACTGCGAATATCAAACCCACTACCATCGTGATTTTTACTAATATCTTCCGGTTCCCATCCCCGCTGTTTTTCGTAGTCAATCACGTACTGCATGGCAAATGCTTCGACTTCTGGGTCGTTCCGCATCCCCGGACTAGAGACCTCTACAGGTACAGGATACACCAAAGCGGTTCCCAAATAAGCCACTCTGCCCGATCGTACTATTTTGAGATAATCCAATTCTCCCTGCTTATTTTTATAACGTTCTTGCAAATCCCGCACCTTATTTTGAGCCGCATCTCTCGCCACCCGATAAGTTTCATCTCCCGCCGCCACTTTTGCCGCCAATTTCATCTGAGTAGATTGGGATTCTCTAATAGTATTTTCCATCGCTTGTTCTAAGTAATCTTGGCGAATTTGTAATTCTTTACTACAGCGCAATCGTTCCTCATTCATTAACCCTAATTGTACCTTGACTTTCAACCAGTTTTCGGCTTTTTGCTGTTGTTGGGGTGTGGGAAATTGGCAATCAGGAATTGGTACAGGATGGGGTGCTAAATCATGCAAACAATCGGGCGAAGCTAGGGATAATTCCCCTGAAGCCTTTTCAACAACCGCACACAATTTAGCTCTAAGAACTCGATTCTCTCCCTTTTTGCCTTGCCCTTCAACCTGAACATTAAAAAAGTGAACCCGATAAGATTCTTGAGCATCAGCATCGACAAAAACAGCACAATGATGAGCTATTTCCTCATTTAATTGAAGGTCTAAGCGTTCAGCAATTGCCGCAAATAAAGGATGTCCTGGTGAAAGTAAATCGGCATCTTGATGAGACGCGGCTGCTAATTGTTCTTTATAAAACGTGAGTTTGGGATAACTTTTCTCCGGTGTACCCAACCGCCGCACTGCTTCTAAATGATTTGAGCGAAATTCCTCTTTCACATAACTTACCCGCCACAAACCATCAGCCCGCACTTCTAAATTAATCCGCAAGAAATCACAAATTCGCTTAAAGAATTCTTCCACATAACGCGGCATTAACCGCTGTTCTTCCGAGACATAATCTTGAGTTTTGGTGTGTCGAATTTGAGATAGATCGACGTGAGAAGTAGCCAAGGCGACACCCGTTGCTTTTTCTAATTCTTCTAGGCGTTTGGGGTCAAGCCGTTCTAATTGTTCTAAAACTTCATCTTCGGAAACTTTGCTATAAGTAGCTTCTCGCAAAAAATCTTCAAATCTCATATCATTTAATTGCAGCAATTGACCAATGACATCAAAAACGCGATCGCCCATTGCTTTGCGAATTTCTTCGAGTTTACTTAGCAACTTATCTAAAACGCGACCTTCAACAGTATTGATGGCAACAAAGTTAAAAATATAAACATTTTGGCTTTGGCCAATGCGGTGAATTCGCCCCATGCGCTGCTCTAAACGGTTAGGATTCCAGGGTAAATCGTAATTAATCATCAAGCGACAAAACTGTAAATTTATCCCTTCCCCGGCCGCTTCTGTTGCCAAACAAATCTGCTTGTTAAATTGAAAATCTTTCTGGGCGGCTTTTCTGGCCAACACATTCATCCCACCGTGAATTTCACAAGTGCTGTAACCCCACTGTGTGAGATTCTGTTTAAGATACTCTAAAGTATCTCGGTGTTCTGTGAAAATCAGCAGCTTACCGCGTCCGTCTTTTAATTCTTCAAATTCTGCTCTTTTTACGCACTCTTTGAGTTTATTGAGTTTAGCTTCTGTGCCGATGTCAATGGTTTTTTGAGCTAGTTTAACTAATTTACCCAATTCCTGCAATTCTTCCCGCAGTTGGTCTAACTGTTCAGATACTGTTGACTCGATGGCTAATTCCTCTAATTGATCCTCTTCGCAATCCTCACTTTCCTGTTCAGAGTCAGGAATTTTGCCTAATGTTAGCAATCGCTGGTGCTGTGCTTCGGGAGAAAGTTGACTGAGTTCTTCTAATAACTCAGCAAACCTGCGTTGTCGTCTTTTGAGTGAACTAAAAATTGCATTTAAACTGCTAGCCAATCGGCGCTGCAAAACAGTCCGCGCCAAAGCAACGGCAGCTTGCTTGCGACCTTTGGTTTTGCCCAAATATTTGTTAATATATTTAGTAACTCGGTCATATAAATCTTTTTCAGCAGGCGACAAGTCAAAGGAGACGGTAATCGGAAAGCGTTCTTTGAAAAGCTTGTGTCCTTCAAAGTCTCTCAATTCTTCTTTGATTCGGCGCAGGAACCAAGGGCAATTGTTCAGCTTTAAAATTTCTGGGTTGAGTTGATTTGAAATAAATTGGTCAGCATCTAGCAATCGCAGAAAGTTGTGAAACTGATCGACATCGCCTTGGTGGGGAGTAGCGGTGAGGAGAAGCAGGCGATCGCTAATTTTTGATAATTCTTCAGCCAGTTTATACCGACCAGTGCGTCGCAAATCTTCCCCCTGAGTGCGAGCTGAACATTTGTGTGCTTCGTCAATAATCACTAAATCCCAATCAACTTGTAAAATACTGGGGAGGATGTCATCGCGTTTGGCAAAATCAATAGAGGCGATACATTGACGAAACCTATCCCACGGATTTCCTGCTAATTGACCTTTTACTAATACTGAGTTAATGACTTCAAAAGTTTCGGAAAATTTGCTGCGGAGTTCATCTTGCCATTGAATTGTTAAAGGGGCTGGTGCTAAGATTAAAATGCGCTCGATAATGCCCCGTAATTTGAGTTCTTTGAGTAAGAGTCCCGCCATAATAGTTTTGCCTGCCCCTGGGTCATCTGCTAATAGGAATCGCAGGCGAACTTGAGGTAATATGCGTTCGTAGACGGCTTCTAGTTGATGGGGAAGGGGACGCACACCGCTGAGACTAACTGCGAAGTGGGGGTCGTAGGCGAAGGCGGTTTTGATGCGGGCTGATTCGATAAATAGGAAGAAGGAATTGCTGTCAACGGGTGTGGTGATGGTGGGTTGTTGGTTCGCTAAAATTTCTGTGACTTCTGCGGCACTCAGCATGGCATCGCCCAATTCGCCGGCACTGGTGCGAACTTGTAACAGCACGGTATCATCGATGGCGGTGACTCTTTCGACGGTGACTGTTCCGGTGAACTGTTCGGGGATGGAAATGCGTTTGCCGATGAGTTGGTCTAGCATAGGTTATAGGATTTGAGATTTGAGACTTGAGATTTTATACCAATTATTAAAAGTTGCAGATATAGCCTTTCTCAGTAACATGAGGTGCTCATAGGGCATAGGGCATAGGGCATAGGGCATTGGGCATTGGGCATTGGGCATTGGGCATTGGGCATAGGGCATTGGGCATAGGGCATACCTCACTTTTTTGAGAACCGCTATAGCGCGTCTCAATTAGTTTTACAACTAATCATAAGTGTAAAAAGAGAGGAATGAAGCAATCGAAAAGAATGAGATTGCTTGGTTCCTCGCTATGACACTGAGATTTAAATGCAATTGGACAGGATCTAACGGCTAACAATCAACAGACTGCCTCTCTATTTTTAACGCCGCTTCGACTCTTTGATATTCCGCTTCAACCTCTTCTAAAAGCGCGCAGGCCGGATCGGGTAAAGACTGGTTAGCATTTGTGCCGATGCGGCCCATGATTTCGAGTTCCTCGCACAGTTCAAACAAGCGAAAAGCACCGAGAGTACCGCTAATCGACTTTAAAGAGTGAGCCGATCGCCGCAAAGCCAGCGGATCGGCGTTGCACAGAGCCATAGAGATGCCTCGCAGCAGTTCGGGAGCTGTTTCGAGGTAAATCTCGATCGCCTCGTCCAAAGCTTCCACTTCTCGCAGTCCCTCTATAATCTTGGCACTCAGGGAATCGTGCCCCTCTGACAAAGCCCGATCGAGATTTGATGCACCCCACTCGACGACTGCGGGCGAATTGGGAATTGTCTGTTGTGGATTTCCCGCAACAGCCACATTCGATCGGACTTCTAATTCACTCGTTTCTTCGATGTGTTCCGCCGGGGCATCCAAACATACAATCGGCTGCAAACGATCGAATGCGGAGTTCGATCGAGATTTACACGCGATCAAAGCTCGCACCAACTGATCAATTGCGATCGGCTTACTCAAATAGTCGTCCATCCCCGCAGCCATACACTCTTCGCGATCGCCCTGCATCGCATTTGCCGTCATCGCCACAATCCAAGGCCTCGTCGATTTTCGATTTTCGATTTTCGATTTTCGATTGTTAGATTCCTCGTCAGTCGATTTTCGATTTTCGATTTTCGATTTTCGATTGTTAGATTCCTCAGTCGATTTTTGATTTTCGATTTTCGATTTTCGATTGTTAGATTCCTCAGTCGATTTTTGATTTTCGATTTTCGATTTTCGATTGTTAGATTCCTCATCAGTTTCGGAAACTTCTGATTCTCCCGTGGGATTTTCTAAAGTTAAATCTGCTGAAAATTGCTCCCGGATGCGGCGGGTAGTTTCCAGTCCGTCCATTTCCGGCATTTGCACATCCATCAGCACCACATCATAAGGCTGGCGGCGCAAAGCTTCGAGCACTTCGATACCGTTTCCCGCCACATCCGCGCGATACCCCATCCGCTGTAAAATTTGCAAAGCCACCTTCTGATTCACCAAATGATCGTCAGCCAACAGAATCCGCAGGGGTAAGTCCTCTGCCAGCACGGGTATGGTTTGCAAGAAAGACCCGGTAGTGCGCTGCCCTTTAAATTCAGTTGTCTGTTCTCCAAAAATATTGATTAAAACATTGTAAAGCTGAGATTGTTTGATGGGTTTGTTCAAAAAAGCAGCAAAATCCATCTCCATAGAAGGGGGGTTAATTTCTTGCCTGCCGATCGAAGTTAGCATCACTAACGGCAACTTTTCGCAATCAGGATAGCGGCGAATTTGCGCCGCTAAAGCTAACCCGTCCATTTCCGGCATTTGCATATCCAAAACTGCCAAGTCAAACATCTCTTTAGCAGCCAGCCAATCTAAAGCCAAACTAGCCGAAGCTGAAGCCCTAGCCACCATTCCCCAAGACTGAGCTTGGAGAGTCAAAATTCTGCGGTTGGTAGCATTGTCATCGACAATTAAGACTCGCTTGCCAGCTAATTCAGGTTGAGAATTGCTCAAGTTAAGTGGTAAGGAATTCTTGCAGCCAGAAACGATCGTACTAAAATAAAAAGTAGAGCCAACGGATTTCGTATTTTGGGCGATCGGCTGGTTGCTGAGTACAGATTTGGCATAGCCATATTTTTCGGCAATTTCGCAAGATTCTGCCCATCCCAAATCAATAACTGCCGACGATCTAAAATGGGCCGGAGGATTGCCCGCCACACTACCCATACTTTCCACCCACATCCGGCCGCCCATCATTTCGGCCAAACGCTTGCTAATTGCCAAACCCAATCCGGTACCGCCGTACTGCCGGCTCGTTGAAGAATCAACCTGGCTGAAAGATTTAAATAGCCGATCCATGCGATCGCTCGGAATGCCGATACCGGTATCTTTGACCGCAAAATGTATTTCGTATGCTGGATTAATTGCTATCGGTTCGCCAGCAATTAATGGCGGTTCTTTAGCCTTAGCCGCCGGCACTGAAATCTTTTTGGCAGTCACCGAAACCACCACTTCTCCAGCGTCGGTAAATTTAACAGCATTACTGAGCAAGTTGATTAAAATTTGCCTCAAGCGGGTGCTATCGCCGATCGCCGTTACCGGTACTGTACGATCGATCAAGTAACCCACTTCCAGTTTTTTTTCTGCCGCCTTAGCAGCTACCAAGTCTAGAGATTCCTCAATGCAAGTGCGGAGGTCAAACGGATGTTCCTCCAAGTCCAATTTGCCCGACTCTATTTTCGAGAAATCTAGAATATCGTTGATCAGCGTCAGCAAGGCATCGCCGCTGCTGCGGATAGTTTCTACAAAATCGCGCTGTTCGCGAGTTAAGGGGGTATCCAGCAGCAAACCGGTCATGCCGATGACTCCATTCATCGGAGTGCGAATTTCGTGGCTCATGGTGGCTAAAAATTCGCTTTTGGCTCTAGTAGCCGCCAGTGCTTGATCGCGAGCTTTTGCCAAATCTACGTCTGTTTGCTGGCGTTCGAGTTCGCTTCCCACCCACTGAGCCATCAGTTTCATCAACTCTCTGTCTACAGCTCGAAACGGTTCTGTCACAGGATTCGGAGAAAAGAAGCACAGAGTGCCGTAAACTTTGCCTCCCACCGTGACGGGAATGCCCATGTAAGCTTCGATGGGGAAGGCTCGATCGTGCGTGTTGAAGGAAAAACCCGAAAATCGCACCGACTCAAAGTAAATCGGTTCTTTTGCCATTGACGTAGCGACGCAGAAAGTTTTTTCCAGATCGTAGATTTGGTCTTTGACGATCGACCCGTCGGGACACTCAACAGCGATTATTTGATAGTTGTCGCCTTGAATGCAGGACAAAATTCCCACGGACAGGCCTAAATGCCGACATCCCATTGCCAGCAGTTCTTGGAGGCGCAAATCAAAGGTAGAGAGGTGGTTGAGCGGGTCTGTACGGGGAGCCGAAGTCACTTGGTACAAAGCTTTGATTGCAGCTTCGCTTTCTCGCAGTTCTTGTTCTGTTTGCTTCCGCACGCTGATGTCGCGGGAAATGCCGATAATTTCTTGGACTTCGCCGGTTTGGGGATCGCTGATCGTGCGGCCGGTGGTTTCAAACCAAATGTATTTGCCGTCTTTGCGGCGGATGCGGTAGCTGACGGTGTAAGTAACTGGGAGTGCCAGGACTTTCCAGTGAGCTTTGGCAATGGTTTCTAAATCGTCGGGGTGAAAATAATCCTTGGGGACGCGGCCGATGAGTTCCGAAGGTTCGTATCCCAGCAAAGCGCGGCTGGCGGGGGAGACGTAAACAAACACGCCTTTGGGGTCGTGTCTGGTGATCATGTCGGTTGAATTTTCGGCCATCAACCGATAGCGGTCTTCGCTTTCATTACGTTCGACTTGAGAATTGCCTAATGCTTCTAGCATTCGGTTGATGGCGTCGGCCAAGCTTGCGAGTTCATCTTCTCCTGCCATAGGAACTCTCAAGCTGGGGTCGCCGTTGGCTGCGATGTTGCTGACGCTGGTGCTCAAGGCAGCCAATCTCGCCAAGACTAATTTTTCTAGCAACAGCAGGGTGATGGCGCTAAATATTAAACCTACTGCCAGTATTGATAAGGTAAACAGCTCCAAGGTGGCCTGACCTTGGCCGTAGATGATGCGATCTGTCTCTACTCGCAGCAGCAACGCTAGGTTGCCGTGGATGTCGCGAATCAGGGCGTATCCTGCGACTAAGGTGTCGCTGAGTGGCTCGACTAAAATTTCTGCTGATTTGAGGTTGGAAATTTTGAGTTTGACATTTTCCAACTCCTGCCTCGATCGAGCCATCGCCTTGGCGCTGTGCCCGGAGTAGTTCGCGGCTCCCACTTTAAAATCTAAACTCGGCAATCTAAAATCCACTGACAGGTGAGTCAGTTCTGAAAGCAAACCGATTTCGGTGCTGTCGAGGTAGCGTCCCAAGATCAGCGTTCCCCGCGACGGGCCTTGGGCGTTGCTGTTGAAGATGGGCTTGGAGGCAATCAGCAGCCTGGCTTCTGGCAGGGTGAGGACGCCTGTTTTGCCTACGGGGCGATCGCCAGCGACTGTCGATGAGTCTAGTAGCGCCTCGGTCAAGTGCTGTTTTAAGCTTTCGGGAATCGGGATTTCGGTTTGGGATTTAAGGTCGAAACCTTTGCTGAAGATCGTCTTACCCTTCGAGTCAAGCAGCACCAATAAGTTTAGTCTTAAGTAAATAAATGTCGAATCGACGAAATTTGACTTGACAAAATTTTCGTTCCGTGTTTCGACGAAAGAGTAAGTATCGTCCCACTCGGCGTAATCTTGGGCGCTGGTGTCTAAATTCGACAAGTCATCATCTAATGCGTCCAAAGCCCGTGCGACATCCTGGCGGACGTACTGTGCCTCCAGGTTGTGAAAATCATGCAGCAAAATAGTTGATGCAGTGGCATACAGAACCACAATCAGGCTGATCAGCGCTGCACCGATGATTAATAGTGTTTTTTTTCGGAGTTGCATGGCGTCGCCCTCCTCACGGTGCTACTAGGCAACTAGCCAGGAGAGGTTTGAGACGTAAGTTGTTTAGCATTGGCTCGCGCAGGGCCTGCGTGTTTGGACTGTTCTGGGCTGGCTTGGCAAAGCCCTTGGTATTTCCAAGGCATCCGGTATGTTGCCCCCCACAGTCAGTGTAGTATTTTCACAGCTTTAGTTCCCTATTATGCACAACCTATGACATACAAGTTATAACCTGACGATCGGCCTCTTCAAAATAAACCGCCGATCGAACTTAAAACAGTTCGCGTTTGATACTGACGCAGCCAGGGCGGCGGGCGGTTGGGAGAACAGGCGTGCTGGGTTGAGAACCCTAACTATATATTGTACCTAAAAAGTATTGAGGAGAGAGCGGACTGGCGCGTCGAGTTTTGCGCGCAAAAATGTTCTCATTCCAGCAGCTTTTTTGACTTTTGTCGTTCTCTAGCAATCCTTGCAGGAGTTGTGGAATGAACCGAAAAGCCAATCCAGCGTCGAAGCCTGAAGCACGTTCATAACTGAAAAAAAATTGCTCTAGCAGAGGTAATTAATATCCGCAGACTTTTCGTTTACATCTGCCAATAAAATAGAAAATCAGGAAATCCCCAAATTAAGATTTTCACCGCTCTATTTTGAATGAATCAAAACTGCTAATTAAGATGTATAAATTCACAGTTTTTACCCTCTTCAAAAAAACGATAGGAGCGGGTTTACCCATAACATTATTCAACAGTAAGCTGTTGCACATTTAAACTGTGAACTAAAATTTGATAAAGTTCTTGTGGGGAGTAGGGGTTGGGCCAGAAAGCCCCCACAAAAAACACGATTTAGATGCACAACAGCTTAACAACAAATTAATACAAACCCGTTCCCACTCCCCGATCGCATCCTTTACTAACATTAGTGCCTGATATCAGTAGAAACTCATATCAGGCACTATCTGCAATCCGATCGCAACTTGAGTCTTTTTTATCGGATAACGGCTAAAGCACCGGCGCCAGCAGCAGCAGCGGCCGAGGAAAGAGCGGTGAAAAACAGCCACCAAGAGGCAACTTCTGCCGCTTTCCGGGTTTCTTCGGCTTGTTTTTCGGCTTGCAGTTTGATGCTTTCGAGGCGAAGCTGTGCCTCTTGCTGCAAGCGTTCTGCTCTTTGCAAGACGCTGTTGCGGCTTCTTTCAATTTGGTCAATCAAGCGGTTGGCATCTGCTTCGGAAATGTCCTCGCGAGAACTCATTAATGCTACTAAAGTATCGCGGTTGAAATGACCCAGCCGATCGCGCAAAGCATCAAATCCGGCTTGCGGATCGTCAAATAACTTCCGCACATCCCGCGTAATGCCTTCGTAGTTGAGTTCAGGGCGATCGAGCGAATTGAGGTAATCCCGAATTTTTCCGAGAATCCCGTCAATTACCGACTGAATACCCTCCTGTATTTTCTGAATTTGCAGTGCGAACTCATCGCGCACCGACAAAATTCCATCGACAATGCGATTGGCTTCTGCTTCAGAAATATCCGGCCGCTGAGACAGCAGAGAAACAACTGTAGCTCGATCGATGTGTGACAAGCGCTCGCCCAAACTGTAAGCGCCGACTTTCGGGTCATGCAGCAGCAGTTGCAAGTCGCGCTTGATGGCTTCGGGATTTAATTCATCCTTGCCCGTATTACGCAAATAATCTTCTAAAACACTCTGAAAATCCTGTACTTGGCTTTGCACCCGTTTTGCCAAACGGCGCGGCGCTTTCACAATCGAGCCAAGGGTTTCCTGCACTTGGTCGATAACTTGATTGACTTGTTCCTCGCTCAAATCTTGTCTCTGAGAAAGCAGTTTTACCAAAGTATCGCGATCGACTTGAGACAGGCGGCCACGCAGCGCTAAAGCTCCTTCTTTGGGATTTTCCAGCAGTTTTGTCAAATCCCGCTTAATCCCTTCTGGATTGAGTTCTGATTTGCCAGTATTGCGAAGGTAATCTGCAAGGGCGGTTGTGGTTTGGTCGTACTGATCCTTAGCTTTTTCGGCTAACTTTTGCGGCGTATGCACCGCGCCGTGCCAGTTTTCTTCGGCGCTGTCGAGAAGCTGATTTACTTGGTCTTCGCTGAGGTCTTTCCGCTGAGATAGCAATTTTACCAAAGTTTGGCGATCGAACTTAGAAGCTCTAGCTCTCAGGGCCCACATTCCCGCTTCCGGGTTATCCAGCAGCGTTTTCAAATCGCGCTTGATGCCTTCGGGATTGAGTTCTTCTTTGCCCGTAGACTTCAAGTATTCTTGTACTCTTTGCCACTGGTTATCTAGCCGGACTTGCGCTGCTTCTTGCAGACCTTTAGCATCTGCTAAAACTACATCTCGCGTCCTTTCTAACTCTTGAACAATCTGTTCTACTTCCTGGAATCCGAAGTTTTCGCGACCTCGGAGAATTTGCACAAAACTGTCGCGCGTGTAAGGAGAAAGCCGATCGCGCAACTGTTCGTAACTAGCGTCGGAATCCTCTAAGATTTTTTTGAAATCCCTCCCGATACCTGCTGCTGTCAGTTCTTCTTTCGGCGTCAGCTTCAAATAAGTTTCTAGCCGCCACTGCAAATCGCGGGCTTTTTCTTGCTCCTCGGCAAAGATTACGGTTTGTAAAACGCGCTGTCTAATTGCTTCTAATTCCTGGGAAATTTGTTTAATTTTGTCTTGGGTAAAAACACCTCTACTGGCTAGGATTTCGGCAAAATTAGACTGTTTTAGTTTTTCTAATTCGCGGCGCACTGTTCCTGGATCTGCCGTAGGATCGTAGAGCACGTCCCGAAATTCGCGCTCGATGGCTTGGGGGTTCATCTGCCACGAATAAGTGTTGAGTAGGTAGTTTTCTACGTCGGCACGAATAGGGCTGTAAGTTACGGGTTCGCCTTTGACTTGAGCGGTAATTTTATCAGTTTGCTGGGTAACTTTGTCTTTAGCTTCTTTGAGCTGACCGACTACTTTTTCAAGATCCAAGTCAGAAATATCCGTGCGACCCAATACTATTCCCATTAAAGCATTGACTGCCATTGTGGTTGCTTGGGACATCATGTTCGGGCTTTGTCCAGAATTTTGACCGCCCAGACTGCTGAGGGCTTTTTCTACCCTACTTGCCAATTTATCTGAGACCAAATCTCCCGATTTGGCCGATTTGAGATAGTCTACTAATTGCGCGATACCGTCTGATGGCTGCCCTTGTTTTCCTACTTGTTTCCAAGCATCTTGGAGTTGGTCTACAATGCGGTTTACGTCGCGTTTTGATAAGTCCGATCGCGAACTTACTAAATCTACGAGAGTTTGCCGATCGAGATTCGGCAAATTTTCGGCTGCAATGGTTTTTAGTTGCGGATCGTTGAGCAATTTTTCAAACTCGCTACGCATCCCTTTGATGTCTAATTCCGGCGGTTTGAGGCTTTGGATGTAGTCTTCGACGTTTTCGCGCAAGCTTGTGGGGTCGATCGCGCTACCGAGTTCATGGCCCACTGCTGCTGCTGCTGCTTTGGCGGTGGCGACTACTTGGTTGCTGGCTGCTTTTGCGCCGATGGCCGAGGCTGCGGTGCCGACAATGGCTTGAAAGCCTGCTGTGGCGCTGTTGACGACGGAACCGATCAAGGAACCGACGGTGGTGGAACTCACCCAAACAAGCATTGAGAAATAGGTTGCCCAAACGACTAAACCGACGATCGCACCTAAACCGGGACTGCTAATCAAGCTGAGCTTAACTGCAAGCAAGCAAGCAAAGAATAGGGCGATGGTGACGGTGATTAGCGTCCAAGTGCCTACTTTTCTGCCGATGTGGCGGACAGGGGAACTGCCGCTATCCGAGTGGTGGTCGTCGTCGTGGGATTGTCCCATGTACGAAAGGCCTGCAGCTACTGATAAATTTGTTAGCAAGAGTTGGAAAGCGCAGGCGAGTACCACTCCAGCTATCAAGGCGATAAAAAATTGCGGCCCGGAATAAAGGAGTGCTGCGTCTTCTACTCTGTTTGTTGTAGTAGTCTGCTCTACTGGCACTTGAGCCAGCCAGAACCCGATGTTATACAGTTGTGGATTTATTGGCAAATTTTGATACATAGTATATTCCTCGTTAAGGAGTGGGTGCGCGCTCATTGGCGCAAGTTAACCAATGTATAGTTTTAGACTCATGCCCCCAATGGCAAGCATCGCCTTATTGTCGAGCTAAAGCATCCCCCTACAGTTGGAAGTGTAGAAATATGTCTGCAGCCGGCTGTTACTTTAGGAATAGTTGTGGTATGTAAATTGGCAGTTGTGAAGTTGTTAGCTCTCAGTTATGAGTAAGGTGCGCGGCGGCGTAGCCGAGATAGATGGTAGTAATGGTAAGTCGGATTAAAATAATCGCAGAGGAAAATCTTGGGTCGATCGATATTAAGAGTCGGCACACAAGCCCAGACAAATTGTTCACAATTCATCAACCAATGCCATAGCAAATTAGCTTTGAAGGGATTCGATAGTGCAGCGAGAAAGTCATGCAATTATTATTGGCGGCAGTTTAGCAGGACTGTTGGTCTCTAGAGTATTAGCAAAACACTTCAACCGAGTAAGTATTGTAAAACTTCATTGAGTTTATAAGCAATTATAAACAATAATGGTATTATGTTGTGAGTGTTGAATAAGGAATACGCACAGCCTGAAGAACGGAAATCTCAAATGCAGTTAACAGAGAGGCACATCATTAAATCCACGGAACATCGTTTCGCCCAAATTGACGAACTAGCCTTTAAATCAAAAAACCTCTACAATGCCGCCAATTACGTCATTCGTCAGAACTTTATTTATGGATGGGGCTATGTCAATTACAACGAAATGAACCGATTGATGAAATTTCATGAAGCCTACAAGACTTTGCCTGCTAAAGTAAGTCAGCAAATCTTAATGGTTTTAGACAAGAATTGGAAATCGTTTTTTGAAGCCGTTAAAGCTTACAAAGTTGATGGTTCAAAATTCACTGGTCGCCCAAAATTGCCAAAGTACAAAGATAAAGTCAAAGGGCGAAACCTTCTCGTTTACACGATTCAAGCAATTAGTAGCAAACAGTTAAAGGAAGGAATTATCAAATTTTCCGGCACTGAGCTTTCAATTAAAACCCAACTCAATCCCAACCAGATTTGTCAAGTTAGACTGGTTCCGAAATGTGATTCCTATGTAATTGAGGTGATTTATGATGAACCGGAGTCCACCATCAGCAATGCCAACTCTGTAGCTAGTATTGATTTAGGACTGGATAATTTAGTGGCGTTAACTTCAAATCAACCGGGATTTATCCCTTTGTTGATTAACGGGCGACCATTGAAATCGATTAACCAGTTCTACAACAAACGCAAATCCCGATTACAATCCCAATTGAAAGGGAATCGCAAAACTTCACCCCGGATGAGCGCGCTTAACTCGCTGTCGCAACCAGAAAGTTGATAATTATTTGCATCATGCTAGTCGTGTGATTGTTGACCATTTGGTAGTGAGCCAAATTGGAACGCTGGTAATCGGCAAAAATGCACAGTGGAAAACCGATATCAATCTCGGTAAACAAACCAACCAAAACTTTGTCAGCATTCCTCACTCTCGATTAATTGAGAAATTAGAATACAAATCTCGGTTGGTGGGAATCACAGTAATTGTGCAGGAAGAATCCTACACATCCCGCTCCAGTTTTTTAGGTTTAGACCCAATTCCTGTTTATGGAAAAACAGAAAAAGAGCCTGTGTTCACTGGTAAACGGATGAAGCGAGGTTTGTACAAAACATCGACAGGTCAGTTAATTAATTCTGATGTGAATGCTTCGTACAACATTCTCAGAAAAGCAATCCCAAATGCGTTTAGCTTTCTTGATAGGGAGCTGCGTAGTTCAGCCGAGGCGGGTTAATCCGCTCAAAGTGAAAGTGAAGGGGGAGGGACTTGACGCCTCCCATGTCATGTGCAATAAATGACTATACTTTTGCCAGCTATTGTTGAACGAGATTTTTTCCCAGAAAAACCCGCCCCTCGCCCCGGTATTCCTCAATCTCGTCATCTTCACATCCTTTTAAATGGCGGGAGAATCATCCTAGAAGAGTTTTTTCCCGGCTTGGAAAACGAACTGGTAGCGGCTGGTGCTCCTAGTTTAGATCCGAGGTCTATCGCCTGGTTTAGTCCGGCGGGTTGGGCCCCGCAATCTAGCCCGGATCTAAATGATTTAATTATCTTCAGTCGGGATTTACTTGATTGGCAAATTCGGCGCCGCTTGAGTGAAAATACGAACGTGCATTTCCTCGAAGGAGGCACAGTAGTGGGGTTGCTGGCGGATGCCTCGCGCGCGGAAGTTGCTGGCGTGTCGGTGCGTTTTCGCGATCGCCACAACCCTGGTAACATCCATGCAGAGAATTTGTATGCAGATTTGGTAGTCGATGCTAGTGGCAAAGTTTCCAAAACACCTAAATGGTTGAAAAGTTTGGGCTATGAACCTCCGCAAGAAACCGTTATCAATGCTTTTGTCGGCTATGCCAGCCGCATCTATAAATGCAGCGGTAAATTGTCAGACACAGCGCCAGTATTTGTGTCACTAGGGCCGCCATTTCGCACCCGTGGCGGTGCAATTTTTCCGATCGAAGGCAATCGCTGGCTGGTGAGTCTCAACGGGGGCGATCGCGATTATCCCCCCGCAGACGAAGCAGGTTTTCTAGAATTTGCCCGCACTTTGCCAACCCCGACAATTTATCATGCGATTAAAGACGCAGAAGCAATAACACCTATTTATAGTTATCGAGGTACAGAAAATCGTTTGCGCCACTACGAGCGCCTCCGTCGTTATCCTGAAAATTTAATAATTATCGGTCATGCAGTTTGCGCTTTTAACCCGATATACGGACACGGAATAACGGTTGCTGCACTGGATGCTCAGATGTTAGATGAATGCCTCCAAAAGCAGCGGCAGCGCTATCTGGAAGGCAATTTAAAAGGTTTCTCTCGACAATTTCAACAAAAATTAGCAAAATTACATACAATTCCTTGGACATTTGCCATCAGTCAGGACTCTCGCTATCGGGGAAGTGAAGGTGCAAAACTAAACCTCGCTACGCGGCTGACAATTGATTACATGGATTTGGTGTTAAAAGTGCTGGTCGGAGATGCTAAAGTTTGTCAAGCATTTGTGGAAGTTGTGCACATGATTGAGTCGCCGGCTGTACTTTTTTCTCCCAGTATTGCGGTTAAGGCGATCGGGCAATTAGTCACCGTTCGGCAGAAGGCAGAATTAATATAAATAGTTTATACAGAATCAGGTTATTTTTGCCTCTTCTCTTTTTTTCCGCCGATGAAGGAAGATCAACGCAGATGAAATCCTATTCATCTGCGTTGATTTAACCTGATATGATTTCCGCTAGAACCTGCATGATAAAAAGGATGACTTTTGCGACTGCGGTTTTCGGGTATTTCACGTAATTAAGAGGGGTAAAATCAGATTTAGTACCGCAATTGTCGGTTTTTGAAATAAATCTAATGAATGGATTTCAAAAAATGTTTGTAGTCACCACTTACCCACAGGACTCAATAAACCAGTTTTTTTCCCCCTATCCCTCGCGCTTCACGGTATATTGTCGTAAAAAAATCGGTTTCTGCAGCCTAAACTAATATAGACTTGTGCAATTCTCAATTGCCAGCCAAACAATCTAATTGTTCTTGCATTTGGGCGGTAACTCGATCGAAACAAGCATCAACATAATCGCGATCGCGCGCAGCCTCCGAACCGTACCTCTCAAATACAATTGGTTCGCACACGCGAGTCCGAATTTGCACGGGTAAAGGCAGGTTTGGCAAAGGCCCAATACTCAATCCCCAAGGCAACCCCAAATACACCGGAAATACCACCGGATCGATGCCCAACAACCACGGCATCCCCCATTCATGCAATTGCTTAACTTGTTCGTATAAATCTGCCAAAACTATCAAAGTATCGTGTGCACCGTGCGATACAATCGGTACAATTGGCACTTCTTCTCGCAATGCTAATTTGATAAATCCCTTGCGTCCCGCAAAGTAGATTCGATCGCGCAAATGGTGGGGGCGAAAAACATCTTGGGCGCCGCCCGGATAGACGAGAACTGCGGCATTTTTGCGTAAAGCTGCGATCGCCATTTTCGGATGTGCCTGGAGGGCACCACACTCAACCCCCATACTAGCAATCTCTGGGGAAACCTTCCATACCGTGGGGTGCATCAATCCGTAGGCCAAGCGTTCCGTGCCGTACCTGCGGAACCATTCGTATAGGAACATAAACATATCGGGAGCGGCGAGTCCCCCGTTGTGAGAACCGACAACAAGCATTTTTCCGCTCGCGGGCACGTGGTGCCAGCCGTCGCTTTGTACGCGAAAATAGTAGCGGTACAGCCATTCCCAAACTGGCAACCAAAGCTCAATGAAGTCGGGATTGCGATCGTCTAAAGATAGACCGTCAAAGGGATAGTTAGAGGATTTGCCGTCTTTTTTGTTAGTAGTTATTGTCACTGCAAAAATATTTAACGCTTTGGTCATTATATAGCAGAAGGAAGAAAGCTTTAACTCTCGAATAGAGAAGGCTTTAGTTATTTAGGAAAGAAGGAAGAAGGGAGGAGATTAGTTGGGCTTGTCCTCTCCTTGTGCCTGCGCTAATCCCGATCGCCCTGCGAAAAAAAGATTTTTCCTATCATTAATATGCTCCCATCCCGCAGGAATCTACCGCATTAGTTTTAGCAATTGAAAACATCATAAACATCGAGCGCGGTTGCTATAGCAATATAATTAAATACGGTTCAGATAAGACTGATCCCCCCTAGCCAAGAGGGCGGGCACGGGGAGTAGGGGTCGCACCGCCCCTACGAAGGGGGGGACAAGAAGTTGCTCAAAGTCCCCCTTCTTAAGGGGGATTTAGGGGGATCTCCGGGGAATTAACAGTGTTAACTGAACTGTATTGCAATATAATTAAATCAGAATTGGCGCAAATATTTGGTTTCTGATTTGAGCGGGCTGGTTTTGTTCCGAGGTTTTGTGCTGCTTGTCTCCACAGGGGCAAAACCGTTTGGAAACAGCTACAGCAACTGTCGCTGATAGCGGGGCGACTTTAGCCACAAAAACACAACTGTGCCTCAAGCCGATAAATTTCCGTTTTGGAAGATTTTATCAAATTGACGCTAGCCATCGCGTCAATGCTAGCGATTTGCGCTGTTTGCCACAATTTTAATAGTTGTGGACGCACGTACTACAATTTTCTCTCCGAATATAAAGTAGTGAAGCAATCTCCAACCCTTGATTTAACGCCCTTGAGTGCGTAAGTCCTGTTTAAGTAAGGTACGATCGACAGTGGAGTTATGTCAGCGCGATCGAAGAACTGTATGCGGCTTGTGACACCTCACTACGACGATGGGGTCGATCGCGCCCATCGCCTGTCAATCTGAATATTGGAGCATCTCAACCACAATCTCGCTCTCGAAACTGCCAAGAATTCACATGAAATGTAGCCCCATATTACTCAACTGCAACAACTGACAGCTAAATGGTTTAACGAACACAACAAATGACTTGCTGTCCTAGTAAACTGTCCGGCATTTAAACACTTAACTGTTTACTTTTCCCGTCTACCATTCCCCGACTCGGACACTCTCGCCTTCTCCCTCCCCCACTGTGGCATAATGAGCCATTTATAGGCGTAGCAGCTTTATGTGTCTTCGCTCAACTCACCAAACATTAAATTATATAAATTAAACTTGACTTGCGGTCATAAAAAAGTTATATAAAGCTTTTTTGTGGAAGACAAATCGATTTTTTTGCTATATTGACCTGCAATTAAGATAATGATTGTGGTTAAGTGAGGAGTTGAACGGATGAAAAACTTGAATTGCTGGAATAAGCCCGCTGCATTGCTGGGCGCGATCGCGATCGTAGCCGGAAGTTTGCAGGCGAATGCCATCGGTGTTGCCACCCCATCAACATCCACTGTCAGTCAAGATGCGGAAAATATTTCCTTTGAAGATAGCGCCACCTTTCAAATAGCCCAGGCTGGCAACCTTTGTCGCAAAGTCACCCCCAAAGAAGGTTTGACCGTTCGCCAGAACCCAGACCCCAAATCCCCTAGAGTTGGCGGGGTACCACTTAATACTCAGGTAATGCTGTCCCAAGGCGCTACTTCTGTTAAAGCCGCCGACGGTCGCCTCTGGATTCAAATTACCGCTCCCGTCACAGGGTATGTGGCTAGCGGATATCCCAACAACGAGGCTAATTTAGGTTCGTGCACGACAGCCAGCACCACAATTAGTCAAACTCCTTCCCCAAGGCCGGCAGCGACACCAGCACCGGCACCGGCGCCGGCACCAGCACCGGCACCAGCACCAGCACCCGCACCCGCACCCGCACCGGCACCAGCACCAGCACCAGCACCCGCACCCGCACCCGCACCCGCACCAGCACCCGCACCCGCACCAGCACCAGCACCAGCACCCGCACCCGCACCCGCGCCAGCACCAGCACCCGCACCCGCACCCGCACCCGCACCTGCGCCCGCACCCGCACCTGCGCCTGCGCCTGCCCCTGCACCTGCGCCTGCGCCTGCACCTGCGCCTGCAACGGGCCCCGTAAGTCTGTGCCGCCAAGTAGAACCTCGCGTAGCGCCGAGGGGTCTAGCTATCCGCACCGAGCCTTCCAAGACTTCTGCTGTTAAAGGCGGTGTACCGGCTAACGGTCAAGTAACGCTTGTACCGAATTTCCAGTTAGTGAAAGATAAGAATGGAGAAAATCGCAATTGGGTTGAGATTTCAGCCCCTGTGGCCGGATTCATCTCGGCGGGAAATTTAATCATGTGCAAGTAAACTTCTGAGTTCGATCGCTCTTTTTGACTAAAAGAGCGATCGACACCGAAAATAGTTTTAAGTTATTGTCGCGCAGCCGGGGAACAACGCCGAGCCCAGATTGCTTCGTGGACTTACGCAGGAATAACTTATTTCTGTCGGCAGCCAGCGGTAGCGAATCTTTCTTGGCCTCTGTTTTTCATCCTCGGTTGCGTAAAGTCCTAGCTTCATTCCTCGCAACGCATCCGGGGTGAAAGAATTTAAGCAAAAAGCCGATCGACCTTTCTACTGACAGCGGCCACTTGCCCAATTTTGGTGTCCGCCATTTGGTTGACACTTCGATTGTCTGCCAATCCAGACAATTTCCCACTTAGGATCGCGAATTAAATAACTTACAATTTTAATTGTTATTGTGGGATGGGCGTCCCGCCCGTCCTTTTTGGACGGGCGGGA
>NZ_JAUBTL010000095.1:0-20904 GCF_036702475.1 Microcoleus sp. D2_18a_B4 | reverse complement strand
GGCCCATCCCACAAGAGTTATTTTTTCTTGTGGGATGGGCCCCAGAGCCCGTCCTAATTATTTTTGCAAGAGGTCTAATATCTATTAGCACTTCTATGATATCGGCTGAAACGACATCATATAAGAGGTTTGTAGTGAGGAATGCAAGTCCTTATCAAAGTTTAAGGACTTGCATTCCTCACTGCAAACGAGATAATTACGCAGAAACCAGCTTGTTTCCAAAAAATCCCGTGGAACGCGAGGGATATGGATTTTAACACCTGGTTTATGAAAGTTGGTCTGCGTAATTCACGATTTAGGAGCGCAAAATTCATGTGTACTCAGTAAAATTTCGCCATAATCAGGAATCCAAGCTAGCCACTGTTCTTCCGAAGATTCACACAACAGCCACGCTTCGTCAAAGCTGAATGCGGTTGGCGGATTGAACAATTTAACCCACATAGAAGGAGTCAATTTTGGTGCAGGTACGGCGCAGCCAAATCTTTCCCAGTCGCGGACACTGGCGAAGCTTCCGGGCGTTGGTTGGGATTGCCAAGTACGAATATCTGTTTGCAGTTGCATAATTACTCCTGTCTAGCTAAGACTCTGCACCAGGGCCCGGTTGAAACAACGCAGAGCGAAGGCGCAGATAAATTTTGATTATGTAGTCTATGTTACGGAATTATCTAGGCGAATGTGTAACGTTGTAGCAAAAATTTACAATCGAGAGGAAAAAACGGACTCAAAGCTGAAAAGGTCGATCGGCTATTGTTCAGCTCGGCAATGATCGCCTACCATAACAAACAACACCTGATATCGTTTCCGGCTGCATCGGAATGATAAATTAGAGGGCAATTCATGAAGGATTGTTACAAGTCGCCACCTATCTGGGCGCAATTTTCAGTTGTTCGATTCACAGTCAACAGTCAACAGTCAACATCATTCCGGTGCAACCGGAATTGATATGATTTATTTCAAAAATTCCGACATGAACCAAACTGCAAAATCCCAGTGGAAAACTCTAGATCGCTTTGTAGAAATCAACTCTCATTGGGTAAAACTAATCGCCGAACATCTCGAAACAACCGAAGGAAAAACAGTAGAATATTGGCGAGTAGAAAGAGCAGATTCAGTTGTAATCTTGACCATTCAAGCTGACAAATTGCTGTTTCCCCCACCGATGTATCGCCCCGGCGTGGCAGAAGCAACCCTCGATTTTCCCGGCGGTCGCGTACCACCCGAAGCCACGCCAGCAGCAGCCGTTCCAGCTATAATCAAGAAAGAATTAGGCGTGACAGAAAGTGCGATCGCCCGCATCGAACCGATCAACACCCTTGGCTGGGCAGTAAACAGTTCTTTCTCCAATCAAAAACTCTACGGTTTTGTTGCAGAATTGCACCCTACAGCAACAGTAAACCCCGAATTTATCGGTGCTGAATATCCTGTCACCCCAGACGGAATTCGCGACTTGCTCAAAAAATTAACTTGCCTCCAATGTCGAGCCTTACTGCTAGAATGGCAAAATCAAGTCGATTTTAGATTTTAGAATTGGGAATTGTCCCCCGACGCTCGCTGATTTGAATTTTAGGACTTACGCTCATAAACCCGGTTTCTCTGACAAATCTTGGGTTAAGCAGCAAATTATCTAAGAAAAAAACCGGGTTTCTAGCCCCTTGTGTGTAAGTTCTAAAATTCCTGAAAACCAAAATCACCGGAACTAATCATGCCTCTCAATAATGAAGTTGCTGTCGAATGCCTCGACGTGACATATCGCCTCAACCGCAGGCATTTAGTAGACAAACTCAACTTCAAAGTGCTCCAAGGAGAAGTTTTAGTATTGCTAGGACGCAGCGGAAGTGGCAAAACTACTACCATGAAATTGATTAACAATTTACTAACGCCAAGCAGCGGCGAAGTTATTGTCATGGGAAAACCGACAACTCAGTGGAACCCAATTCAACTGCGCCGAAAAATTGGTTATGTGATTCAAGAAATTGGTTTGTTTCCCCATTTTACCGTCGAGCAAAACGTCGGTTTAGTGCCAAAATTAGAAGGTTGGGAGGGCGATCGTATTCAATCTCGCGTCCGGCAACTGTTAGAATTAGTCAACCTCGATCCCCAGCACTTCGCCAAACGCTATCCCCATCAGTTATCCGGCGGACAGCGGCAGCGGGTAGGCGTCGCTAGAGCACTGGCGGCTGACCCTCCGATATTGTTAATGGACGAACCGTTTGGTGCTTTAGACCCGATTACTCGTCTGGAATTACAGCGGGAATTCGGTCAATTGCAGCAGCAACTCGGCAAAACTGTGATTTTTGTGACTCACGGCATTCAAGAAGCTTTTTTGTTAGCTTCTAGAATTGGTTTGATGCAAGACGGACGGTTGGTTGAATTGGCAACACCTGATGATTTTCTCAAATCTCAGCATCCAGAAGCTGGGGCATTTCTTGAATGTTTGCAATTACCCGGAACGGGGTAATAATATGATGTGCGATCGCATCATTCGTTTATGGGTATGGCTGGGTTTTTGAAGCTGATGGCGGGAAATTAAATATATTGGTGAACCCACTCCTACGAGATATTCGATTATACCATAATTTACAATTCCGAATTCCTAATTACTAATTCCCACATGATGCAATTTATCAACCGCTATGGCGCTGAGATAATTCGGCGCGCCAGTGAACACTTATATTTAGTAACTGTTGCAATTTTTATCGCTATTATTGTGGGGATGCCCCTGGGAATTTTAGCCACGAGAAAACCCAAATTGAAAAAGCCAATTTTGGGATTTGCTAATATTATGCAAACAATTCCCAGTTTAGCTTTGTTTGGCTTGCTAATCCCGGTGCCGGTAGTGGGTGGAATAGGCGATCGCACGGCAATTATCGCCCTCACTCTGTATTCTTTACTGCCAATTATCCGCAATACTTATACTGGTATTGTCGGCGTCGATCCAGCGATTACGGAAGCGGGAAGAGGCATGGGAATGACTGATATGCAACTGTTATGGCAAGTGGAAATTCCCCTGGCGCTGGGCGTGATTCTGGCGGGCGTGCGAGTTGCTGCGGTAATTGCGATCGGACTCGCTACAATCGCCGCTGCAATTGGTGCCGGCGGCTTGGGGGTGTTTATTTTCCGGGGCGTTGCTACCGTCAACAATCAGTTACTTTTAGCTGGGGCAATTCCGGCCGCTTTAATGGCATTAGCTGCGGATTTTGGGCTGGGTTTCGTAGAAGCGCGCCTCTCGAAAAGTACCTTAAAAACTATTAATGAGGAATAAAATCCTGACTACCTTCCGTCAGCGTTGTCACTCTCTGCGAACCCGAAGCATTCGCAGGATTTGCTATCAGATTGCGGATTTCATTTGAGCGTTCAATGTACTCTCGATCGCTCAAAACAGCTTGGCTTCCCTCCACCGAAATAGCATCTGCCAAATCGATCCAAGAACGGCAACCGCCGTATTCAGGAATGTAGGGAATTTCGCGGATTTCTGCAAGGCGATAAGCCCGCAGCAATAAAATATAAATTGGCTGATTTTTTTTCCATTTCAGGCGATCGCTGACAAAATTTTCATTCCAAATATGGTACGGAAATAGCGCAGTAATTGCAGGTTCCCAAGCTACCAAAAAAACATCAGTAATCTCCGCCCAACTGCCAATTCTAATAACTTCAGGATGCCAACCCGATTCGACAGTCTTGACTTGATGTGCAAACTCCGGCTTTAATAAATCCGGCTGTTGGTGTTCAAAAGTGGGATACAGCAAAACCTGTTTGTCAGTGACATTAAACTGTCCTGCTTGCTCGCGAATTCCCCCCTTCCGCAACAGCACAATGGTTTGAGCTTGTTCCAAAGCATTAACTGCTACATTCCATTCTTTCAGCGCCCTAGTAGTTGATTTCATGGGAATTTAGTTGGGTTTTAACAATAGTAACAAAAATCGGTACTTTCAAGCAAGTACAGCCATTTCTTCCTGTTAAAATTGGCGTAGTCCTGACTATGCAGGACTACCCTTTATTGCTAAATTCTCACTGCAAAAGATGCTGCTAATTCCCGTTCGGGTTCCATACCAACTGTCGGCGGCATGGAACGATTTGCTACTTGCTCGATCAGTTGTAGATGTTGCGGCAGCATTTTAGCTAAACTGTAGCGTTCTAGGGCGGTTTGACGGGCTTTGATGCGAATGTCTGCCATGCGGGTAGGATGGTCTAAAACTTCATCAATGCGATCGGCTACTTGTTTTGGTGAGAAGTAATCGACTAGCAAACCGTTTTCTCCGTCGCGGATAACTTCTCTGACTGGCCCTGTGTCGGAACCGATTACTAAACATCCGGTTGATAGAGATTCAATCATCGACCAAGATAGTACAAAAGGTCGGGTCAAATAAACGTGTACGTCAGATGCTTGAATTACTTTTAGATACAGTCCGTAAGGTAGGGGCCCGACAAAGTGAACTCGCGACAAATCTAGGGGTACTTTTTTGAGCATATAGTCTTTGTAAGACTCGCCGTTGGGTAAAGAACGCCCATAACAAACTCTTTCTGAACCAACGATTACGACGTGACAGTTGGGGCGGCGTTCTTGTACATAGGCGATCGACTCAATGAATTCGGGAAAACCTCGGTAAGGTTCCATTCCCCGCGATACGTAGGTGACAATTTCATCAACGCCAGACAAGTCTAAGTTAGGCAAAATTAGTTTAGCACCGGGGTCGGGTTTGAAGTAATCGGTATCTACGCCGTCGTGGAGTGTCGATAATTTTTGTTGTAATTCTGGCGGGAATTGCGATCGCTGCCAATAAGTTGGTGATAAACCCCAATCGCAAGAGTATAAATCGATCAAAATCGGCGCATTTTTGATTCTAATTCTGGCCATATCGTCAACTGTTAAAGGTTCCGCTGGGTCGAAATCTGCGTCGGAACCAATAGCATGATAAAACCACTCGAAATAGCACAAAAGCGGTGTATTTGGAAAAGCTTCTTTGACAAACAATGTCGGCCCCCAACCGGAATGTCCGCAGATAATATCGGGTACGAAACCGTCTGCTTTGAGTTGTTCTGCCATTCTAAATACGGCTTGTCCGTAGATGACGGCACTTTCTAAAGGGCGGACGTATTGGTGAGTCTGCGCGTGGGGTTCCCGGCTGGGGGTAAATGCTGCTTTGCGAACGCCGGGAATGTTCCACTCTGGGCGCTCGTTTTTAGTGCCGAAAACAATTTGATTTTTCGGATCTGCGCCTAAAGCCGTGATAATGTGGCGGTATTGGGCGGGGAAGTTGGGATGGAGAAATAATGCTTTCATTGTCTGTTGACTGTTGACTGTTGTCGGTTGACTGTTGACTGTTTTCTGTTGATTGTTGTCTGTTGACTGTTGACTGTTGACTGTTGACTGTTGACTGTTGACTGTTGTCTGTTTTCTGTTGATTGTTGTCTGTTGACTGTTGACTGTTGACTGTTGACTGTTGTCTGTTGTTAGTTGGAATAAAATATTTTGAGGCGGCTAAAAAGCTTTGGTTTTATTCATTGGGGGTTGGTGCTTTGCAGATCCAGACACAATCTCGCGGTACTGAAGATGTATTTTTCAGGATGATTTCATAGTTTAAATGAGTGAGAAATTTTTCCATAATTGTATCAGTCATAACTGAAAATGCAGTGCCGTCTCTGCGTCCCAGCAGGTTTTTGTCCCACTCGCTGGCGAATTTTTGCCACCCTAATTCGCTGAGAATATTCCCGTGGTGAAAGACGCAAATTCGATCGCCCCGCAGCAGTTTGGGAATTCGAGTAAGGTAGTTGAATATATCTACTGGCTCTACGTGTACCATTGTATCGTAACAAAAGCAGACATCGGCTGAACCTGGAGCGATGCCGTCTAATGTTAAACCGTCGAGTTTGACGTAAGAAACGCGATCGTCTCCCAAGCGCGATCGGGCCGCTTGCAGCATTTGACTGGAAATGTCGGCACAAATTAGTCGATCGCAATATTTCAGCAACAGCGAACCTGTTTTTCCGCCGCCGATACCAATTTCTAAAACCGTATGTTCTTTTTTGATGTACGGTGCAATAAATTGCTGTTCTATCAAGGATTCATATTCTGATAGCGAGTTAGCGGCACCGGCAGCTTTCCCTATCCATTCGTCGCCAATATGGGCAAGTTCGGTATTACTTTTTTGCCACTGTTGGGCGTAACTGTCCCACGCCGTTTCATAATCTACTTTAGGCGGTATTATTTCCATTGTTTTTTTTTCTGTCTCAGAATACACAAACAAAAGTCGCTTGATAGTCCTCCCGGTTGCTCCATTAAGATTGTTTCAATCTCAAGCAATAACTTTATTATTGTTTCACTCTTTGGTTCTCCGTCTGAAAGTCGATCGTGATCTAAAAAAGGGTAAAGTTCGTGAAGCAACCCCCCACCGGCTAGATTCAACACTTCCACATCAAAGTAGAATTCTAAAAACGGAAGTATCAGCTTTGACCGGACTGCTTCTGAAGGGTCTCTCGCCAATACTTTCTCAATACTTGGACTAGAAAATTTTTCAGTTGTTCCCGACCTTAGCGTGTCGGGAAAACATTTGTAAATGCGATTAATCACATCCTCTTGAGCTTGATTATATATATTGTAGCAATCTCCTATGTATTCATTGACAATAAAATATCCATCGGGTTTTAAACATTTCTGAACAATTGATAAACATCGTTCTAGTTCTTTGACGTGATGCAGCGAACCAGAGCAAAAAACTACATCGTATTTTTTATTATCATCAATCGCAAACAAATTAAAGTCATCTTGATAAAAATTAATCTCTACTCCCGCTGCGGCGGCATCTTGTCTAGCAATTTCTAAAGAAGTTTCGGAAAAGTCAAAGGCATCAATTTGAGTTGCTAATCCTAATTTAGCCATGAGAATCTCGTGATTTCCCACACCGCAACCAATCGACAAAAGACGATCGAACCGTCGATTTTTTAAATATTTTTTGACTAACCAGGTTAGCCAGTAACCTTGAGTATTACCACCTGACAGCCGATGGTTGATAGTTTTTTCGATAATCGGATTAGACAACCAGTAACCCTGCTTCCCAATTGCGGCTGTTGGGTTAGTCTCCCAGTAATTTTTAGCTGTTAATTCATTGGATGTGTTCTCTTCCGTGATGCTGGAAATTTGACGCCATACTTTTTTACCATTGAATCTTGAACGATTACTTTTTAGTAGTAAAATAACCTTCTCTAAAAATTTGACCATAAGCTTGAGTCATTTCTGCAAAACTATTCAAAGACTCTAACACATATTTAGCATTTTCTGCTAACCGCTGGCGCAAAGATTTATCTTCCAATAAACTATGCAGTGAGGCCGCTAGTTCTTCTGGGCGATCGGGCGTGTAAAACAAACCGTTAATTCCCGGTCTCACTTGTTCTTTAATCCCAAAAACTGGCGTTGTAATAATTGGCAAATCGCAGGCCATCGCCTCCAAAATCACTCTGGGAAAACTTTCGACGCGAGAAGTGCACACAAAAATATCAGCCGCTTTGTAATATTTTCCCGTCTCCCCAGTTTCCGGGACTACTGTCACCCTTTGCCGCAACTCTTCTGGCAATTCCCCCACCAACTCGGCTAATTTATTGCTGTAAATACTGGGACGATCGCCCACAATAAAACACCTAATTTTATTGTGCCATTTGTCAGGCAAAAGAGAAAGTGCCTTAACTAAATCCTGCTGTCCTTTGCGTTCGCATACCGTTCCCAGCAGCAGAATTACCACATCTTCCGTTGCAACACCTAAAGTTTTTATAGCCAATTCAGAGTTATCCGAATTTTCCAGTTTGCTCAAATCTAAGCCGTTGTGAATCACGGTAAAATTGTGGTGGCTGTTGAGAGGCAAATACCTGTCCCGCGTGGCATCTGCCACAAAAATAACTTTGTAAGGAAAGCTAAAACACTCTAAAGCTCTCGCCGCAATCTCCGAACCAAACCTGTTAAAATAAGTTTGCCAAGGTTCGCTTTCGTGCACGTTCCACACCGCCGGAATTCCGATTTGCCGCGCGGCATCAACTACAAAAAAGTTTTCTAAAGTATTGGCATAAATTGCATCTAGTTTTAAACTTGCAATTTCTGTGCTAAAACTGCGGATGGCTTCATCATAAGCATCGCGCTGGTAGATGTGTTCGAGAGGATTGTCGCGCACAATTACTTCAATTCCCTGCTGTTCGTAAGCTTGACGCAGGGGCCCGTCTGTTACGCAAAGTACGATCGGCTTAATCACACCCTCAGCCGCTAATTGCACTGCAATTTCGTACTGATGCAGCGGCGCACCAGTGAAATCCAGCGAATTGCTACACATCAAAACTTTGATAGGATTAACAAAACCATTGGCTGCTTCCAACAAACCAGAATCACTAAATTTGCGTTCTGCCTTCTCGGTTACATCCGTTACATCCGTTACATCCGTTACAAAATCCGTTGCCGAACCTTCTTCCTTCATAAAAACCCGTCGAGGTTGAATATGAAAATACTCATCTTCTAAAGACAAGTGAGGACTGTAAAAACTGTCATTTTTGCCCGCATACTTACGCCTAAAAGCCGCCACTTCTTGAGGATTGTCGGTAAAACCCCTAGAAGTTCCCTCTTTGTGCAACAACTCCGCATCGGGACAATATACGCACCGATAACCCCGTTCTAACAGTCGGTATCCGTAATCTGCATCATTGTAAGCAACAGCAAAATTCTCCTCATCAAAACCGCCCAATTCTAAGAACAATTGACGCGGAGTAATCATGCAAGCCGCTGTTACCGCAGAGTAATTTCGCGTTACCATCGCCTGAGAAAGATAGCCTCGATTTTCGCTGTTCATCAGCTTAAAAGCGTGACCCGCCAAACCGTGATGCAGCCCGTGAATTACGCCCGCGTGCTGAATTCTGCCGTCGGGATATAAAAGCCGCGCGCCGACTGCACCCACTGCGGAAATTTGAGCATATCCCACCATTTGACTCAGCCAGCGCGGGTTAATTACTTCAGTATCGTTGTTCAAAAACAACACATATTCGCTATCAACTTGTTCGACCGCGCGGTTGTTAATTGCTGCAAAACTAAACTTGCCCCCAGGATTTTTTATCCTCAAAACTTGGCAATTTAATTCCTTTAAGTATTCCAGAGTTTTAGGGTCGTCGCTTTCGTTGTCGATAACGGCAACTTGATAATTTTGGTAGGTTGTATTTTCTAGAGAATCCAGACAGGCTTTGAGCAACTTAAGCTGATTTTTAGTAGGAATAATTAGCGTTACTGATGGGCCGTTATCCGGGAACTCCTGGGCAAATATGCCCAGATTTTCTTTAACTGCCCATGCGTGCTGAGCGACATTGCCGTTAATTTGGCGGCGGTTTAGTGCGTCTTGAATGGCTTGTTGACCTGCGGCAAAGCTGGCGGGTTTTGCTGCCCCAGATATGGCTGTAGAACCGGGTGCGGTTCGCCAGTGATACAGCACTAGCGGCAGGTGCGCGACGTGGCGAGAAATTTCGGTTGCTCTCAAGGCAAAATCGTAATCTTGCGACCCTTCCAAACCGATCCGCAAACCGCCTATTTGTTCAAAAATGTGTCTTCTCACGGCGCACAAATGACCGAGATACATATAGGAAAGCAGCAGTTCCGGCGACCATTCTGGTTTGAATTGCGGGGCAAATCGGCGACCTTTAGTGTCGATTTTGTCGTCGTCGGAATAGAGAAAATCGGTGGCTGGATGCGCGGCAAAATATAGGGCGACTTCGCCTAATGCGTCGGGAGTTAGTTCGTCGTCGTTGTCTAAAAACAGGATGATGTCGCCTGTTGCGAGGGCGGCGGCGCTGTTGGTTGCGGCGCTGATGTTGCCGTTTTCTGTGCGAAATGTGATGCGGATGCGATCGTCCTTTTGGGCCCAGCTTTTCAAATTTTCAGCAACAGTAAATTCGGTGCTGCAATCATCGGCAATGCAGAGTTCCCAGTTTGGATAAACTTGATTGATTACGCTGTCGATCGCACTTTCTAAAAAATCTATCTGCGGGTTGTAAACTGGCATTACTACCGAAATTTTTGGCAGCGGTTCCTGGCAGGATTTTAACCGAGAAATCAAGTAATCGCGCGCGCGATCGTTCCACTGATTCACCTCCAGCCAAGCGTCATACCTATCAATGGGTTGAGGCACCACAAAACCCGCAGGTGGCAGTAAATCTCCGGGCGCACTAAACTGTTTTTGCTGCCGATAAATCTTCCCCAACTGGCGGATCACTTTCACAATTTCCCAGGGCAGAGGCAAAATTCTACCAAGACGCTGCTTTCTTTCCTTCGCCCGCTGCTGAATTGCGGCTGTAAACCTTGATAACTCCTCAAACTTATCTGCACTTCGCTGCCAGATATGGTAGCGTCGCACTGTCAATATTTTAGGCGCTTGAAAAGACAAAATTTCCCCGGTTTCTAACTCAGCTTGCAGAGAAACGTGCCATTCCCCTGGCGGCAAATCGACAAGGGCCTCAAAACCGCTTTCCGAACTGTTAACCCAGTCGGGAAACACTTCGCCGACATCTTTTCGCCGTAAACCGTAGGCGCATTCTACAGAAGTATCGCCGCACAACAAGCTTAATTTAGCAATTTTGCGATCGTGGTGGCAGCACCAACCTGCAAACAAAATTTGACCCTGACGCTGTTCCCACACCACCGGTACATCTAACGATGCTTGAATCGTGGAAACTAACAACGGATAAGCTGCCAAGAAATGCCATTTACCTCGCTCATCTTGCGCTTCCAGTAGCACTTCGTGCCGTCCCGCAGGCGCTTCCAATTGAATTGTAAAACCTGATTTCTTCGCCGCCGGAATATTAGAGTGTGCTAGCGCTATATCACTTCTATCTATGCCGTAAACGCCTGCGAAACTCTGGTCTTTAATTCTGGCGCGGACTGCTGTAGTCTCTCTTTTTTGGTTAAAAACCCAGCCCACAATTAGCAGGTTGGAATCACAAACTTGCCAAGTAGTGGGTCGATCTAAGGAAAAAATAAATTTAGGGAACAAGTCGCGGATTTGGCGCTGAACTTCCCACAACTTTTCTCTCACTTGCCACCATATTGAAGACTTGATTGTAGCAAGTTCTGCCCGAAAATTTTCCGTTTCCTGGCGGGAGTGTTCTAATTTTTCTTGAGTATCCTTTAATCTTTCCTGATTTTGACTTTGTGCTGTTTCTAACTGAAGTAACTCAGCTAACTTTTGCTGCAATATAAATTCAGTCTCTTCAAATTGTACCTGAGTTTGCCCTAATTCTGCTTCTAATTCTAATACTTTCGCTAAAGCTGTTTGAAATTGCGATTCTTTGCCTGCAAGCTGTACCTGAGTTTGTCCTAATTCTGTTTCTAATCCGAGGAGTTTCGCTAACGCTTCTTGAAATTGCGATTCTTTGCCTGCAAGCTGTACCTGAGTTTCCCCTAATTCTGCTTCTAATTTTAAGACTTTTGTTAAAGCTTCTTGAAATTGCGATTCTTTGCCTGCAAGCTGTACCTGAGTTTGTCCTAATTCTGTTTCTAATCCGAGGAGTTTTGCTAAAGCTTCTTGAAAATTTGATTCTTTGCCTGCAAGCTGTACTTGAGTTGCTCCTAATTCTGTCTCTAATCCCAACACTTTCGCCTGGGCCTGGTGAAATTGTTCTTGCCACTGTTTGAGTTCGGAAGAGCTAGTTTTTTGCTGTTTTTCCAGCAAGCGGATTTTTAGCCAATCTTCAAATGGCCAGACTGGAGATGCTGGGAAATTAATAACTTGATCGATCGCACCTTTCGATTCGCTGCTGAGATTGCCAGCTTGGGTTTCCAAAAGCTCATAGAGTTCTAATGCTTCGGGAAAATATTTTTCTATTAAACTCGGTCTGTGACTTTTGACAATATCGTTGACTAATAAAGATTCTTCAAAATTGTCGCCCGGTATCGCACCTAAGTTAACATTAAATTTTTCGTTGACTTGATGGAGGAAAAGTTCAGGAGTGTTGCCGATGGGGTAAACGTTGGCTAGGAGACAGCGATGGGGGAAACGTTCGTAAAGTTCTAAAACTTTTTGATTGTAGTGAATCCACATTTTTACTGCCTTTTCGGGATTTTGCAGCAAGCTGACATCGGTTCCCCGGCGGTAAAGGGAATCGACTACTTCCCAGGGCGATCGATAAACACAGATAAAATTAGCTTCGGGGAGCAAAGTCAGCCAAAAATCCCAAAAAAGGGCTGTTCGCGGGTCTTTCCAACCCCAATGTTTGTGAGTTTGTTGATTTTGGTCGATCGCGCTTTTGGCGATTTCGACGTATTCTGGTGCTACCGGAATCGTTTTTTCAAACGTACATCCGAGTTCATCAATACCGTGCGATCGCAACACACTTTTGTGAAACTCCACAAAATCAACATTCTCGAAATGACCTTTCACATTTCCGTCAGCCGGGCCCACTAACTTTTTGCCAATATCAACCCCGACTTTCTGAAACAAAGAAGCTGTTAAAGACGTACCGGAACGGTGCATTCCGGTAACAATAAAAACCGACGGTTTGCTGTCATTTGTACTCACAATTTCTCTCCCTTCTCCCTCGCCCTAATTCCACACCAAATTTACTCGCTACTCTCCCGCTAAGCCCAGGGATTGCCTGACTTGAAACCACGCGCTTCTGATCTTCCAGAACTTGCTGCTTTCCATTGCCAAAACCCGACACTTCGCTTGCTCTAGTTCTTCCTTGAGATTAATTAGCTGATTTTGTGTTTTATCCAACTGCGTTTGCACAGATACTAACTGCTTTTGAGTTTGCTCCAATTGCGTTTGAGCTGAAACTAATTGATTTTGAGTTTCTTGCAATTTTATTTGAGATTCTTCCAACTTTGTTTGAGTAATCATTAACTTATTTTGATTTTGCTCCTCTTCTCTCCTAGCCGACGCTAACTGAGTCTCAAGTAATTTGAGTTTGGTCTGAGTAGATCCCAATAAAGACTGCGATTGTCTTTGGTTAATCAGCGAGTTAACAGTGCAAGTTTCCAGAATCCATTCCCAACCATAGTTATTGATTGCTTTGACTATTAACACATCCTCCAGCGCCACAGTGTTTTTGGGTAAATAACAGCTCCAACCAGACTGCAAAGCCCCATCATTTTCAAAATATCCAGCCACATCCGGGCGATCGTAAAAAGGCTCGCATCTCTGTACAACCTCGCCGTTTACCAGCACTTGCAGATCCTCAATTCGACCGTCGAGATTCACATCAGCTACCCATCCTTCTAGATACAAATTCTCCTTATTCGTAAAAGCAGCAACATCAATATATCCTTCCGGGTGATGATTGAATTTCAACTCCGAAAAATCTTTAAATAGCTCATTTGTGACAACATACAAATCCTGAAACCTGCATATCCCTTTTTTGATGCGGTGAACAAAAGCTTTGCCTGCGCTAACTCGCTCGACAGTTTCTCTTACAAACTTTTCAGTTACATAAGTTGTGCCGTATTCCTCCTTATCTAAAGACTGACTTTCGCTGTTGGCGCTGAACAAAATACCGCTGGCAGGCATTTCTACATCAGGAGCCCGTAAACACTCATCGTGAACGCTAAACATCAAAACGCCATTAGGAGTCAACAAATCATACAAATTTTGCAGCCAACTTGTAAAAGTTCTTTCCGGCATATGGCTGAAAAAAGAATTAGCCAGAATGCAGTCAAACTTGCGCTCAATTAAATAATTTTCTGGTTTTCCAGTTGAGACAATACCGTTGACGCCCAAGTATTCAGTTTGAAACTTAACCGCGTTAGCATAAATATCAGAAACCCAAATTCGTTCCGGCGGTATTTCCTGAATCAAAAACCTGGTAAATCGACCGTAACCGCAGGCAAAATCTAGAAAAGAGGGTACATTTTCAAAACTGCCAAAATGCCATTCCACAACTTGTTTAACCGTATCCAAGATGCGACGCCCGATCGAATAATAGCGCACCCAAGCCCGCTCGCGATCGTCTTTGACGTTGTTCAAGCTGAACAAATACATTTCATCGTCTTCGCAGATATTCAGTTTAAAATTTTCGGGAAACTTAGCTTGATCTTGAATAAATGCTTTGATTACGGGATTTTCTACTAAATCTAAATTGATATCGTTCATTGTTTTTACAGAATTTTAGATAACCTCTGTTGACGGCTCTTTCACTAGAGTATCAGCATTAACAACAGTTAAACACGGTTCGATCAGCAAGTCAACGATACCGTTACCGCAGGACTCAGTACAAGACTGAACCCTAAACATCGCCACATCAACGCAGCGATCCAGATAAGTTAAATCTCCATCTACCGTTCCCACAACCCCAGCATTCAGAAAATAAACACCGGGATTCAGCAAACATTTAAACTGAAACTTCACTACAATTGTCGTTCCAGCTTCCACATACCTAACTGACTGAGTAGAAGCCTTCAAAGAAGCACCCGCCAACTCAAAACCGCTAATCGTTTTAATCAACATTCCAAACCTAACTTTGGAAGTTGACCGCGAGAAAGTGACAGAGTAAGTGTAAATATAATCTTGACGACCAAGCAAGTGATTTACCACATTGCCCTTCAGCGTCTCGATGTGGGGATTGATAATTTCCGCTCCGCGAGACGGATACCTTACCGTATTCGACGGTATCATCCCCGGATCGTAAAATTCCTCGTAATATTCCTTGGGTTTGGAGAGATGTTGAGCGGGTTTAACTTCCCTCTTTGTGCTTTCTAAATTAGCATCCTGAAGGTGGTCTTGACTTTCCTGTTTTGTCAGTTGGTTAAGAGCTCGAATATCTGACTTCAACCCCAAAACCTGATCCGGATCGGCATAAATCAGCTTTTGATACTTAGAAATTACCACCTTCGGCGTGTGAGCGAGCAGCAATTCACCGCTATCCATTAAAATCGCCGACGTACAAAGTTGCACCACAGAAGTAGCAGCGTGAGAAACAAATAAAATTGTTCCGCCACCTTCCTGAATGCTTTGCAAGCGGGCAAAACACTTGCGTTGAAAAGCTTCGTCGCCCACCGAAAGCGCCTCGTCAACCACCAAAATATCCGGCTCTACGCTAGTCGCAACGGCAAAAGCTAGCCTGACAAACATACCGCTAGAATAAGTCTTGACTGGCTGTTCGATGAAATCGCCAATATCAGCAAAAGCAGCTATATCGTCAAACTTTTCTTCAGTTTCTTTTTGATTGAATCCCAGTAACTGAGCGTTAAAAAACACATTTTGTCGCCCGGTAAATTCCGGGTTAAACCCGCTTCCGAGTTCCAACAAAGCGGAGACTCTGCCTTTAACATCTACGCTTCCTGTGGTAGGAGTCAGCGTACCCACAATTATTTGCAGCAGAGTGCTTTTCCCCGAACCGTTGCGACCGACTATTCCCAGAGTTTGTCCTTGAGGAATTTCCAGATTGATGTCGTGCAGGGCCCAAAATTCGTCAGCAAGTTTTTTGCTGGGGTAAATAATTTCCTTTAAGCGGTCTCCTGGACGATCGTACCGCTTAAAGCATTTGGAAACATTTTTTAGTGAAATTACATTTTCTGTCATCCGATTTTAGATTTTAGATTTTAGATTTTAGATTGATATTATGTTCGCTCGAACTAAAAATAGGTTTGTAGTGAGTACGACCGTCCTCGGATTTTTATGAGGACTTGCATTCCGCTGCTGCAAACACCTTTATGGGGATTTTAGATTGAAGAATTGACTTTAGCTCTAAAACAAATTTACAGCACGTCAGCAAAAGCGGGACGCAAACGCCGGTAAACCGCCAAACCTCCACAAAATATAGCAGCAGAAATTAGCGTGGCGACACCCCATTCGCCCCAATGCTTAACTTCTCCAAGCAGTATGAGGTCTCGATAAACCTCCGAGATGGCGGCCATTGGATTGAGCCAAAATATCCACGCTCGCCACTCTTGGGGGATGATGGATGCTGGGTAGACGATCGGCGTCAAATAAAACCAAAAATTTAGAATAACACCTAATGTCTGAGGAATGTCTCGCAAAAATACAGTCAAGCCGGCTGTCAAATATCCCAAACCAGCAGTTATCAGCAACTGAGGCACCCACACCAGCGGCAGCAAGCATAAAGTAGCGTTGAGCTTTTGCGACGACACTGCTACTATCACAATCAAAGCTGCTAAACCCAGAGAACTTTCAAGAAAAGCTGTAAAAATCGGCACAAGGGGCAGCAAACCGAGAGGAAATACCACTTTTTTTACTAAATTCGGCTGCCCCACCACCGATACTGCCGACTTGATCAAACCGCTGGTGAAGGCAGTCCAAGGCAGCAAACCTGCAAACAACCAGACTCCAAATGTAATGTCGCTGTTTTCTGGGAAGCCTGCAAGGCTGAGCTTTACCTTGAGGACGATCGAAAATACGTATGTGTAAATCACCAATTGCGATAGCTGATTCAGCAGCGGCCACAAATTGCCCAGAATCGAGCCTTTGTATTGAGATTCCAAGTCCCGGCGCACCAAGGTTGCCAGCAGATTCAGCTTCGCCCACCGCCGGGACGTACTTGCGGGCAGCCTGCCGCGCACCCTTCGGGCCTTTTGGGCAACTCCTTTCACCGTTCTCAGCAATTTTTTCGCCCTCGTTCACTCGCTTCACACCTAAATCAACTCAAGCTACAATTGTGCAGCTTTTGCTAAACCGCAATTATTCCACAGCCTCGCCGCTTTAATCAAGGATCTGCCACCCTGGCTTGGGCTTCTTCCTTCTTTCTTCTTTCCCCTTCCTTCGGAGGTTATTTTAGCCGATCGCCGATCGAACTGCCGAACCCATCGCTAGTTTTTGCTCGTCGTCGTAGCCCCACCGCCGGAAAAATTTTTCATACTCGCCGTTGCCACTCTGCAAACTTTCTAGCATTTGCGACGCTATAGTTTGACACGCTGGCATTTGCAGGATTTGAATTAAATTGCGCGATCGCTCCTGCACTCTAGCAGAATCAGCCGCCATTCCCTCCTTTTGCTGGCGCGAATGATGCACAACCATTGCCGCCGACATCGCCAAATTTTTCACCAGCAGTTCTGCTACGATCTCAGGAGCCGATCGCAGCGCCTCGACTACTCCGGGTGACGGGTGATCTGCCTCCGGTCCATCGTCCGTTAGATAGGTGACAAAAAACCCCCTAGCACCGTTCTGTGTTTTCACCAGAGATGTAACAGCTTGCTGGATGTCGGCTTGTAAAAGTCGATCGGCGTCCATGAACGACAGTAAAGATTGAGTCAGCTCGATCGCCCCCTCAAAAGTTATGCTTTCCGATGCTAATAAAGAAGATGGAATACTCATAACGAACTCAATAATTTTAAAGATTCTGCTAACAATTGTAAACACTTCCCGCTGCCCGAACGCAGATAAATATGGCTATTATATCCTCCAAACAACAGCCCCCCGACCCAAATCTACCTGAAGACATAGCCCCGGCCCGTCGCAAAAAAGCCGCCAAACCCCAGGCGGAATCTTTGCTAGAATCGCAAGAACTACCCGACGAAATTAACAGCAAACAAGACGACAAAATCCGGCCCCAGCGGCTAGCTGAATACATCGGGCAAAAAGACTTAAGAGAAGTTTTGGCGATCGCAATTGCAGCCGCCAAATCTCGCGGCGAACCTATGGATCACCTGTTACTCTACGGGCCTCCAGGGTTGGGAAAAACCACAATGTCGCTAATTCTAGCAGCAGAAATGGAAGTTGAATGCAAAATTACCACCGCCCCAGCCTTAGAAAAACCGCGAGATATTGTCGGATTGCTGATCAACCTCAAAGCAGGCGACGTGCTGTTTATCGACGAAATTCACCGCTTATCTAAAGTTACGGAAGAAATCCTCTATCCGGCGATGGAAGACTGTCGGTTAGATATTACGATCGGGCAAGGAAAAACCGCAAAAATCCGCAGCATACCCCTGAAACCGTTTACTTTAGTAGGAGCAACTACAAAAGTCGGATCGCTGACATCTCCATTGCGCGATCGCTTCGGCTTGATCCAAAGATTACGCTACTACGAAATAGACGAACTTAGTCTAATTGTCCAAAGAACCGCCCAAGTTCTCGACACTCAAATCACCCCAGAAGGAGCCACAGAAATTGCCCGCCGAGCTCGCGGAACCCCCCGGATCGCTAACCGCTTGCTGCGACGAGTTAGAGACTACAGCGAAGTCAAAAATTTAAAGCCAATTGATGCCGAAGTTGCCTCACTCGCCCTGGAATTATTCAACGTCGATCCGCTAGGTTTAGATTGGACTGATCGGCGGATTTTGACTGCAATGATTGAGAACTTTAACGGCGGCCCAGTGGGCTTAGAAACCCTCGCAGCTTCTACAGGAGAAGATACTCAAACCATTGAGGATGTATACGAACCGTACTTAATGCAAATCGGATTTTTGCAGCGGACAAATCGCGGGAGAATGGTAACGGTTGCTGCTAGAAAACACTTGAATTTTATTGAATAAAAAATGGGGCATGGGCATTGGTTATTGGTCATATCAATTCCGCTTGCACCGGAATTATAGTTGACTGTTGACTGTTGACTGTTGACTGTTGGCTGTTGACTAATGACTAATGACTAATGACTAATGACTAATAACTAATGACTGATAACTCCTCTTATAAATTAAGTAGGGTGTGCACGGCGCACCTTACCGCTATCAGTAGTGTGAAATCACTTTTTGTATCCAGGAATGAACTAATAACCAATAACCAATAACTAATAACTGCTCATATAAATTATTCTTCCATTTTTTTGACATCCGTAAAATCAGCTTTTAAATCATGGGAAGCCAGCGACCAATTACGCAATACTTTTTCTCGCTCAGCCGTAATTTTTAGAGCTGTTTCCCAAGTAAAAGTAAAAGAATGAAAAGAATCCGCATCAATTCTCTCTTCATCCAAATCCACAATAACTTGCTTAAAAATCTCAAATAACTCTTCTTGCAACCGATCTATTTCCTCAAAAGTTTCGGCTTGGCGGCTTCTTTGAATTAAATTTAGAATAATCAAATTAAACTTGTCTGCTCGATTTTTTTGTTGCTGCAAAAAGCGCGCTCGTAACTGCAAAAGCCAAGAAACAAAAAGAGTAACAAACGAAAAAGACAAACCGATAACATTGGAATTTGCTGCTATAAAATTCGGCTTTTCGCGATCGTAATAAGCCTGAGCGCCCTCATGTACGGGCAAAGCCAAACCGCCACTTTTCGACGGCTGACTAATCATGGCCGCCAAAGAATTAGCAGCTACCAAATTGCGGCGGTGCTCGAACAAAATCCGGGTAATTTCCTTAACTATTACCGGATCGACATCCTTGCGAACCAACAAAGTAGCCTGCACCTCAACGGTAGGCAAATCCACATCTGGTACTGCTGGAGCGGCCTTGTAAGTACCCTTAGGAATCAAGTCAGCTTGCAGATAAGGCAACTTAATTTTCATCGCCGCTGCTTGGTCGATGGGAACCAACTTGCCCGGCGTATTTTGCAGCAAATCTCTAACCAAATCGTTCCCCAGAGGTAGCACCCGAAAAATAGCATCAGCCTCGCCGCTAGCAAACAAGTTAGTAGCCTCAGTCCAAGAGCCAGCAGTATACTGAAAATCGCTTGCTTTCAAACCGTAATGTTTGCTGACAAACCAAAAAGAACTATAAGAACCGCTGCCTTGAGCCATCAGCGCAATATGTTTTCCTTTTAAATCAGAAACGCTTTCAATTCCCGACTGTTCCGAAACAATTAAATGAAAAACTTCCTTAAACAAAGAAGCAATTACCCGCGCTTGGGGCACAGCAGCCGTATCGTTCTGGACAATAGCTAACTGAGCCTCATTTGCCTCAAGCCGGCGCATATTTTCGTCAGAGCCTTGAGTCTCAACAACTTTAATCCGCAGGCGCGGATTTTGTTGCATAACTACCTCAGCAATTCCTTGTCCGAAAGGATAATAATAGCCTGTCTTGGTTCCCGTCGCCATGGTTAATTCATAAACTCGCTGCTTGTCTTGGTGCAGAGTCCCGCCAAAAACTCCAATCAGGACAACGCTTACTAGAGCAACGGGAAGCAGAAATTTATTTTGCATAGAGGTTGAGACTCGATCAATAATGGCAAAATCAAAAGTATTCTCGATGAAAATGAAAATAGGACTCGGAAAATTCGACGCGCCCGATTGTGGAGGAGCCAATAGCCAATTCCCTGTTTGGCCGATGCTTTTAGGCCCCATCCGATGGGGGATTTCCCATAGGGAATTGTAGATTAAGATTACCACTCAATCTAAAATCTACAATCTAAAATCTACAATTATCCGATGCTTTTAGGCCCAATGCCCAATTCCCAGTTCCCAATTCCCAATTCCCAATTCCCATGTTACTATAACAATCCTAAATCATTTGCATAATTATTGTAGGGGCAATCCCACTCCCGGTTGCCCGATAGATAGGGGGTAGGCAAAGAAAGGCACTACCCCTACAAATTTATCTGAATCATTTAGGATTGCTATAATGACTTATAACTCCTCTTATCAATTAAGTAGGGTGTGCACGGCGAACCTTACCGGTATAAGTAGTGTGAAACCACTTTTTGCGTCTAGGGATAAACTCATAACCAATAACCAATAACTAATAACTGCTAAGATAAATTATTTTTCGATCTTTTTGATCTCCGTAAAATTAGATTTTAAATCATGGGAAACCAGCGACGAATTACGCAATACTTTTTCTCGATCGGTCGCAATTTTTAGAGCGGTTTCCCAAGTAAAAGTAAAAGAATGAAAAGAATCCGCATCAATTCTCTCTTTATCCAAATCCTCCATGACTTGCTTAAAAATCTCAAATAACTCTTCTTGCAACTGATCTATTTCCTCAAAACTTCCGGCTTGGCGGCTTCTTTGAATCAAATTGAGAATAATCAAATTAAACTTGTCAGCTCGTTTTTTTTGTTGCTGC
>NZ_JAUBTL010000094.1:0-21034 GCF_036702475.1 Microcoleus sp. D2_18a_B4 | reverse complement strand
CCGTCCTTTTTGGACGGGCGGGACGCCCATCCCACAATAACAATTAAAATTGTAAGTTATTTAATTCGCGATCCTTACTTATTAGCTGGGCCCACAGCCTCGATCGCAGCTTCAAGAGCGATCGCTACATGAGTCCAATGAGTCCCGCCCTGACAAAAAGCCACGTAAGGCGGACGCAGAGGCCCGTCAGCCGAAAACTCCGACGTACTCCCATCAATAAAAGTACCCCCAGCCATCACCAACTGACTTTCATACCCGTGCATCGGAGCTGGCACCGGATCTAAATAGGAACCGACGGGGGAATTTTGTTGAACCGCGCGACAAAAAGCAATTAACTTATCAGCCGAACCGAATTCGATCGCCTGAATCACATCTCGTCTTCTAGCCAAAGGCATAGGATTCACTCGATAACCCAACTTATAAAAAACATAAGCCGTCAAATGATTTCCCTTCATCGCCTCCCCCACACAACCCGGAGCCATAAACAAACCCTGAAACAGCAACCGATTCAAATCAAAAGTTGCGCCGCCGCTGCTGCCGATTCCCGGCGCCGTCAAGCGACAAGTTGCCGCCTCCACTAAATCAGCCCTGCCGGCGACGTAACCTCCAGCAGGGACGATCGTACCCCCCGGATTTTTGATTAAAGAACCAGCCATCAGATCCGCACCCACAGCAGTAGGTTCGCAATCATCAACAAACTCCCCGTAACAATTATCAACAAAGCAAATTGTGCTAGGATTCTGATGTTTGACTATGGCGACGATTTTTTCAATCTCAGAAATAGACAAACTCGACCGCCAAGAATAGCCGCAAGAGCGCTGGATAAAAACCAGGCGAGTCTTTGCTGAAATAGTAGAGCTCAATGCCTGCCAATCCAAACTTCCTTCGCGAGTTAGAGGCAACTCACGGTAACTAATGCCAAACTCAACAAGTGAACCTTGACCTTGCCCCCGCAAGCCGATCACTTCTTCTAAAGTATCGTAGGGAGAACCAGCCACTGCCAACATTTCGTCACCAGGACGCAGGATGCCAAAAAGAGCACAGGCGATCGCGTGAGTACCCGAAACAAACTGTACCCGGACAGCCGCGGCCTGGGCCCCTACCACTTCGGCAAATAACCCGTCCAAAGTCTCCCGACCCAAATCATCGTGGCCGTAACCCGTAACCCCTGCAAAATGGTGGACTCCAACCCGGTGGCTGCGAAAAGCTTTTAAGACTCGTTGAAGATTTTGCTTGACTGTAGTGTCAATACCAGAAAAAATCTGAAAGAGTGCCTGTTCTGCTTCCTGTAGCCGTGAAACGCTATTCATCTATACCTCGCTCACCCTTTGCGTGCGCGCTGTCCATTATGGCGTAGATGCGGCCCCTAGTTTGTAAACATAATATATTCATGACGATTGCAACTTCCAAAAAAACTTCTCCTGATTGGCCTGTCGTAGGCTTTATGGCCTTTCTGCACATCGGTGCTTTATTTGCCTTGCTGCCGGGTAATTTTAGCTGGTCTGCTGTCGGGCTAGCAGTATTCCTGCATTGGGTAACAGGTGGTTTAGGAATTACTCTCGGATTTCACCGCCTCGTCACCCACCGCAGTTTTCAAACACCGAAATGGCTAGAGTATTTTCTAGTTATTTGCGGTACCCTTTCCTGTGAAGGTGGTCCGATCGACTGGGTGGGAATGCACCGGTTACACCACATACATTCCGACACCGAAACAGATCCCCACGATTCCAATCAAGGCTTCTGGTGGAGCCACATGGGTTGGATGCTCTCGGATCTCCCGATCAGAGTTGAAATCCCCCGCTTTACTAAAGACATCGGCGACGACCCAGTATACAAGTTTCTCCAAGCATATTTTATCCCCATCCAAGTTGTCTTCGGTGTGTTGCTTTATTTATTAGGCGGCTGGTCTTTCGTGGTTTGGGGTGTGTTTCTGCGGATCGTGGTGGTGTTCCACTGCACTTGGCTGGTTAACAGCGCTACCCACAAATTCGGCTACCGCACCTACGAGTCGGGCGATCGATCGACCAACTGCTGGTGGGTGGCTCTGCTTACCTACGGCGAAGGCTGGCACAACAACCACCACGCCTTTCAATACTCGGCTCGCCACGGTCTCCAATGGTGGGAAATCGATTTCACCTGGATGACAATTCAATTGCTGCAATCGCTGGGTTTGGCAACCAAAGTGAAATTAGCCGAAAAATAGCCATCGGCAATTAGTCATTGGTTGTAGGTCATCAGTTCTGGACTAATGGCTGGTGACCAATGCCTAACCCTGTTTTTGCGATGGTAGAGGTTGGGTTGAACAGAGATCGACTCCCCTGGTGCGATCGACCCAACCAAAACCAGAATCAGTTATAATATAATTGGGAACAAAAAATTTTGTTTGGCAGCCAAATTTTTTATTTTCAAAATACAACGGTAAATCTTTTTCAATCCTAATCCCAAATCTATCATTGATTCTTTATTAGTTTGGGCAAGAGTGCAGCAAAAAAGTTCACTGCTCAATCCCAACTATTATGCGTGAATCTAGCTCGGCATCTCATCAGAAATCAAAAAGAGAATGACAATTGCAACGCAAGAAAAACTCCAATACAATTGGAAGCACGTTATTAGTTTAGCAGGACTTCATATCGGCGCTTTGTTCGCACTGCTACCCAGTAACTTCAATTGGACAGCAGTTGGTGTAACAGTATTCATGCACTGGATAACCGGCGGTTTGGGAATAACTCTCGGATGGCATCGTATGCTCACCCACCGCAGTTTTCAGACACCAAAATTCGTAGAATATTTTCTAGCATTTTGCGGAGCCCTTGCCTGTCAAGGAGGAATAATTGATTGGGTTGGGCTGCACCGATTGCACCACACCAACTCTGACCAAAATGCGCTCGACCCTCACAATGCCCAAAAGGGTTTTTGGTGGAGTCACATCGGCTGGATGCTATATAAAGGTCCAGCTCACGCTGAAATTTCCCGCTGCACAAAAGACATTTCGAGCGACCCCTTTTACCAATTTTTGCAAAACTACTTTCTCCCGATGCAAATCGTCTTTGGCGTCTTGCTTTACTTAGCAGCAGGCTGGCCGTTTGTAGTGTGGGTAATTTTTGTACGCTTAGTTTTGGTCTATCACTGCACCTGGTTTGTTAACAGCGCCACTCACAAATTTGGCTACCGCACCTACGAAACAAACGATAGTTCTACTAACTGTTGGTGGGTGGCTGTCCTGACTTACGGCGAAGGCTGGCACAACAACCACCATGCTTATCAATACTCTGCGCGTCACGGGATGGAAAAGTGGGAAATTGACTTCACTTGGATGACAATTCAAGTTTTGGAAGCACTAGGTTTGGCTACTAAGGTGAAATTACCCGCCAAGTAGCAGCATGGGGCATGGGGCATGGGGCATGGGGCATGGGGCATGGGGCATGGGGCATGGGGCATGGGGCATTGGTAACAACTCACAAATAACCAACTGTCAACTGCCCACTGTCAACTGTCAACTGCCAACTGCCCACTGCCCACTGCCCACTTCCTAATGAGTCCGTTTTTGCTCGCCCCGGCCGCGCAAATATTCCGCTAAAAATGCCAATCCTCCCGAACCTACTATCAACAGCACGCTGAGAGCATTAATATCAGGTTTTACCCCAGTCCGAATCCGACTAAAAATTTCCATCGGCAGAGTTGTAGTCCCGCTACCTGCGGTAAAACTCGCAATCAAAAAATCGTCCATGCTGAGGACAAAAGAAAGCAGACAACCCGAAACAATTCCGGGTATTAATTGAGGGAGCAAAACCTGAATAAAAGCTTCAACAGGCGTTGCACCCAAATCCAAGGCAGCCTCTTCTAAATACGGGTTTAAATCGGCCAATCTAGTAGAAACAGCTAGGGCGATGTAAGCCAGACAAAACACAACGTGAGCGGCGACAATTGTCCACAAACTCAGAGGAATAGCCAGCGCCGCTAAAAATACCAGAGTAGCAACTGCGGTCGCAATATCTGGAATAATAATCGGCAAGTAGGAAACTCCCTGATATAAATTCTTGCCAGGAAAGCGGTAGCGGGCTAAACCAACGGCCATCAAAGTGCCGAGTACAGCCGAGATTGCAACTGCACACACAGCCACTGTTAAGCTGTTTCTCAGGGCAATCAAAATCCGCGTATCGCTAAATAATTTAACGTACCAATCTAAAGTAAATCCTTCCCAACCTGCGCTAAAACGCGATTTGTTAAAGCTGTAAAAGGTGAGTACCAGGATGGGCAGGTACATATAAAAAAACATCACAACGGCAAATATCACCTGCCAAGAAATCTTAAATTTAGGTTTTAAGTACATATCGGCTTGTATTTCCTCCTGTGGATTTTCGGCGGTATTTTCCATTTCTCGGTAATCGGTAATTGGTAATCGGTAATTTGTAATAGATTAGGATTGTTTTCTTCCTTCTTCCTTCTTCCTTCTTCCTTCTTCCTTCTTCCTTCTTCCTTCTTACTTCAACATCCTAAATTGTATTACGATCGCCATATTTGAGCAAAAGGGCAATTCCGATACTCACTGCAAAGATTAATACCATACTCAGAGCCGAACCCAGACCCCAATTTTGAGTCGCACCCAAAAACTGATTGTAAATCAAACGAGCCGCCGTCATGCTCGAAGCTCCACCAAGCAACTCCGGATCGACAAAATCGCCCAAACTGCTAATAAATACTAGCAAAGAACCCGCAGCAATTCCCGGCATCGTCTGAGGTACTGTCACTTTCCAGAAAGTTTCCACTGGATTCGCGCCCAAATCCTGAGATGCTTCTAGCAACCTGCGGTCTAACTTTTCCAAAGAAGCGTAGAGAATTGTCACGATATAAGGCAAATAACTGTAAGCCATGCCGATTAGAACTGCGGAACTTTGATTGAGCAATTCCAGAGGAGGAATGCCTAGAAGTGCCAGCAGCGAGTTGAGAACCCCCGTAGGACGCAAAATTGTAATCCAAGCATACGATCGCAACAGCGAAGAAGTCCACAGCGGCAACACAAAGCCTAACAAAGTTAAATTCCGCCACTTTTTCGAGACATTGAGGGCGATCCAGTAAGCCACAGGAAACCCCAGCAGCAAACACAGAATAGTAGTCCCCGTTGCGAAAAAGAGCGATCGACCAATCACCTGCAAATTCAGCGGCTCAAACACTCGCAGGTAATTGCCGATTCCCGAAGGATTCACCAAGTCTCCCGGCTTAATATTCGGCACCAAACTAAGCTGAAAAATCACCAGAGTTGGTATGACTAATAATAAAAGCAGCAACAAGCCAGAAGGGCCGAGCAATGCCAGTGGCCCAGCCCACGCCGACCACGGGGAAACAGTTTCAGCCTTCAAAGAAGAATTGGGAGGAATAGGAGGGGGAGTTCTAGTTGAAACAGCCATAAATAAATAGTGTTGAGTTTTGAGTTTTGATTTGTAGGGGCGGGTTTCACCAACAACAATCTATGCGTAAAATAAACAATCTTCTAAACCCGCCCCCACCCCACGGTAAATCGAAATGTAATGTAGGGGCGGGTTTCACCAACAATCTATGCCTAAAATAAACAATCTCATAAACCCGCCCCCACCCCACGGTAAATCGAAATCCACATGAAATTTCTGGCAAAAATAAGATTAGCCGCTGGTTAATTTAGTCCAATAGCGATCGTACACGTCTATAAATTTTCCTACCGGAGCAACACCTTCGCAATTTTTCAAAGTTTCCTCCGAAGGGAAAAGAATTTCATTTTCGCGCACTTCCGGCGTCAGCAAACTAAAAGCATCTTCCGAAGGAGTTGAGAAACTGAGCCGTTCTACTAAAGAAGCAGCGACATCCGCTTGCAGCATAAAGTTAATCCACTTATAAGCTGCTTCTGGATTGGGAGCACCTTTAGGAATTACTAAAGTGTCAGTCCACAGAGAAGAACCGCTTTTTGGCACAACATAACGCAATTTGTCATTATCTGGGATTACCTCATTAGCATCAGAAGAATAACACATAGCTACCTTCAAATCCCCCGTCAGCATTTGCGGCCGCCAAGCATCAGTGGTAAAAGATGCGATCGCCGGTTTGAGTTCCACCAACTTTTCATAAGCTTGTTTCACTTGCTCTTGGTTCGTAGAATTGAGAGAATAGCCCAACATCCGCAGCGCAGCACCCATCACTTCTCGAACATCATTTGCCAGCGTCATTCGCCTTGCTAACTCCTGTTTGTGCTGCCACAAATACTCCCAATCTTCAGGAGCTTCTTTGAGCTGTTCGCTGTTGTAAATTAAGCCTGTGGTTCCCCAACTCAAAGGGACGCTGTAGCGGTTTCCTGGGTCATATACGGGGTTTTGAAACTGTTTTTTTAGCCGATCGAGTCCGCCCAAAATCGAGTGGTCTAATGGGCTCAACAGCCCCAGTTCCGTCATCTGAATCACCATGTAGTCAGACGGGTAAATGATGCTGTAGGCCCGGCCACCGCCAGCTTGAACCCTAGCCAGCATCGCCTCATTGGAGTCAAATACGTCTGCAACCACGCGAATGCCTGTTTTTTCGGCAAAGCGATCGAGCAAAGCGTTATCGGTATAGCCTGCCCAAGTATAGATGAAAAGTTGGTCGGCATCACCTTTGACCGGAGGAGCAGATTGTACGTCTGCAAGTCGCCAGCCGCAACTGGAAACAGCTAACCCGGAAATTGTCGCCGCCGAATTTTTTAGGAACTGACGGCGTGTAGAATTAGCCGGGAAAATCCTGGAAATTGGTAAGTTAGTCGGAGGCACAGTTCGATTTTAGATTTTAGATTTTAGATTTTGAGATTCAAGATTGAAGATTGAAGATTGGGGAATTGGGAATTGGGAATTGGGAATTGGGAATTGGGAATTGTCCTATGTTATTTGTTAGGAGAACCAACCACCAACAAATGACTAATGACTAATGACCAATGACTAATGACTAATGACTAATGACTAATGACTAATGACTAATGACTAATGACTAATGACTAATGACTAATACCAACTACCAACTGCCAACTGACTAATTCCGATCGGTCAAAGCGAGACAATCAGTAGTTCCCCAGTAAGCGTAAATCGGCGTGTGCGGATCTGGGAAAGACCCGCCGGTATTTGGCTGGCGCACCGTAATTTTATCGCCCGACGCCAACTCAACCACGTAATGAACGTGCGTGCCCATGTACATAGTATTTTTGAGCCGCCCTTCAAAACAGTTGACCGACACTTCCGGCTGGTAGAGATTCAAATATACTTTTTCCGGCCGGACGCTGACCACAACAGAGTCGCCTGTGACACCATTCCACATATCCGACTGCTGAACGATTATTTTCAGATTGGCTGATGTGCGAACTGTGATAGTCGATCGGTCGATCGATTCTACCGTACCCGCAAACAAATTCGTATCGCCAATAAAATCCGCCACAAAAGCCGTCTGGGGACACTCATAAATTTCTTCAGGAGAGCCAATTTGCTCAATCCTGCCCTCGTGCATCACCGCAATCCGGTCAGACAGACTCATCGCCTCTTCTTGGTCGTGAGTCACCATCACAAAAGTCAAACCCAATTCTTGATGCAAATTCGACAGTTCCAACTGCATCTGCTTCCGCAACTTCAAATCCAGAGCACCCAGGGGCTCGTCCAACAGCAGAACCGCCGGTCGATTTACCAGAGCTCTCGCCAAAGCCACCCGCTGCTGCTGGCCGCCCGACATTTGACCGGGAAACCTGTTGGCGAAAGATTCCATTTTCACCAATTGCAAAACTTCCCGTACCCGTTCTTCAATTTCTGCTTTCCCCAGCTTTTTGATCCGCAATCCAAAAGCGATATTGTCCCAGACATTCATGTGTCCGAACAAAGCATAGCTTTGAAACACAGTATTTACCGGACGGCGGTAAGCTGGAGTGTTGGTCATCGACTGGCCGCGAATCATCAATTCGCCCGCCGAGGGAGTCTCGAACCCAGCGATTAAGCGCAGCGTCGTAGTCTTGCCGCAGCCACTGGGCCCGAGGATGCTAAAAAATTCTCCTTGGCGGATGTTGAGGTCAACTCCACGGACTGCGGTTTCGCCGTTAAATACCTTAAATACCTTGCGGAGTTCAACGTCAAGCGCTGTATCCGTTGCTGTCGTACCTTGGTTGAGTGCTGTCTGAAACATATTCGCCCTTTCCTGGGGGTAATGCACGCTACTTAAATACAGTTTAAGTTTAGACTTTTCTGTATTTTAGGTGAGGAATGTTGGATGTAACAGGTTTTGGGATTTGTTCTTTAAATTCTATCCCAGAGCGCACCATTGTCAGCAACAGGCGTCAGCAACAGGCAAGATGCCTGTTCCACAAAAAAATTTACTCTTTGTGGAACAGGCATCTTGCCTGTTCATAAAAGCCTTATTGAGAATGGTGCAACATCTCAAAGCGACCGGCCATCTATTTATTCTCAGGACTTGGCGTGGGAGAGGGTTTTTGCGGTTTCTCTGTTTTGGGTGCTTCTGCTTTTTTCCACTCTGACAAAGGTCGTTGGACGGCATTTTTAAAGTCAAAAGGCACTAGCAGCACGGGCAAATTTTGGGCGGAATTTTGAGGGGGCGCTTCCGGCGGATTGGCTTGAGCGTACAAGAAGCGGCCGCTAAAGTCTGTTTTGCCTAAAACTAGGCGGTGAGTTTCCTGGTTGTCCAGTTTTACTGTGACTGTAGCTTGGGGTTGGTCGAGACCGAATTCTGGCAGTTGAGCTGCAGTAATATTAATCGTGCGATCGCTCTTTCCTGTTGCCAGCCTGTCTAGCAAAAAATCCACCGATGCCTGACTTGCGTGTGCTTGCACTGGCAATTTCATTTCCCAGCTAGACTTGCCTCCTTTTGTAGCATAAACACGTTCAAAAGTCAATATTTTTTCAGGAGTTTTGACTGTAAAGAATTGTACGCGATCGGACTTAAAAGCAAAAATTTTCTGTTTTTCTTCCTTAGCGGCTTCCTGTTTCGGAGACACTTGCATCTCGAACAAAGCAACCAACCCAGTCATGCTAAGCGCGACGGCTATCAATACTAATGTATTTTTCTGCAATTTCATAATAACTGAGAATTGGGCATTGGGAATTGGGCATTGGGAATTGGGCATTGGGAATTGGGCATTGGGAATTGGGGAGTTTGTTATTAATAACAACTGACAACTGACAACTGTCAACTGCAAACTGTCAACTGACAACTGACAACTGACAACAGTCAACTGTCAACTGTCAACTGTCAACTGTCAACTAAATTATCTTCTCTTCCACCAAATAGCGCCGCCAATTCCCAGTCCGAGTAAAGGCCAAATTAGCCAAGCTAAAACCAGCAATCCTACTTGGATGGCCGTCATGTTAATGCGGCGGTTGGTAGCTTTTTTCGGACTGATTGAAAAACTTTGCTGGTCTGGTTTACTCAACCAACTGACTGAATTGAGAAACACGTCGCTATTGAGTTGTTGGTCAAACCAACCGTTAGTCACAAATTGAGATGTGCCAATTACTACCATTCGCGATGTTTTTCTAGGAGTTGAAGGCGCAGAAGGAGTTGCCGTTGGGCTGGGAGATGCTGTGGGAGAGGTTGTGGGTGTTGGCGAACTTTCTGGAGATGCTGTGGGAGATGCTGTGGGAGATGCTGTGGGTGTTGGCGAAGTCGTGGGTAATGCTGGCGGCGTAGCTTCTTGCGAGACAATCACCGAATAGCTGATTGGGGAAGCTGTTGGTGAAGTTGTCGGCGACGGTGATGTTGTCGGTGATGGTGAATCTGTCGGTGATGGCGAAGTTGTCGGTGATGGTGAAGTTGTCGGTGATGGGGAAGTTGTCGGCGATGGCGAAGTTGTCGGTGATGGTGAAGTTGTCGGTGAGGGTGAAGTTGTTGGCGATGGTGAATCTGTCGGTGAGGGTGAAGTTGTTGGCGATGGTGAATCTGTCGGTGAGGGTGAAGTTGTTGGCGATGGTGAATCTATCGGCGATGGTGAATCTATCGGTGATGGCGATGTTGTCGGCGATGGGGAAGTTGTCGGCGATGCTTGGGGTGAAGGCGAGGGCGAAGTTGGTGTTGGTGAAGGGGAGGGCTTTAAGGGAGTGCTGTCAGTGGACGATCGAACTAAAGCTACACCTAATAATAGCGGTCCTTGTCGATCGGTCTTTTGATCGAACTCCAATTTCTTAGTCGTCAAATCGCTTTCGGCCCAACTTTCCTGACTCGTCCAAATCAGCGGTTTTTCCTCTATCCCTTCTACTGGCGAGGTTTCCAAAGCACGCGCAAACGGATAAAATGAAATACCGTTGCCAAAACTTTGAGTAATCGGATGTTCGCCGTAGCGCCTGACTGTGGGAACCGTGGGGCCCAGGCCAAATCTTTGACCAGTGCCCGAAGCATCGATGGCCAAACGGCTGTCTAGTTTGACGCCCCATTCTTGCAGCAATTTGTCCAATCCCGTATCAATTGCCGGGTCTACCATTAACAATAAACTGCCGCCGCGATCGAGATAAGCTCTTAGTGCTTTAATTTCTGTATCGGAAAACGGTTTGTCCGGCCCGGGAACGATTAAAGCATCTGCATCTTCTGGCACTTCTTTGCGTTCGGTCAAATTCAGCGTTTGGGCGTTGTAGTATTTATCTTTCAAAGCTTTTTCAGCTTGCTGAATTCCGCCTTGACCTTCCTTTATCGGGCGGGCTCCTTTGCCTTGCAAAAAGTAAACTGTAGCAACGCGAGTGCTCAGGATTTCTTCTAAGCCATTGGTAAGTTTTATCTCTGAAAGACCTTGATTTGGGTCGCTACCAAAAGCAGTGCCACCTTTTTGCAGAACTTGTTTTTTGTCCCCGGATTGCAGGTAAACTTCTCCGATGCTGGTAATACTAAATTCCCGCGCTTTTCCCGGTTGGGTCTGCGGGTCAACAAACTCGAATTGGAACTTTTCGCCTCCCTCGCGTTTGTAGCTTTGCAGCAATTCTTTAATTTGGGGGTTTTGGATGGGGTCAAATACCCAAACTTTGACTGTTTGTTGCAGGTTTCGCAGTATTTGTTGAGTCTGCGGGGCAAGGGTAAATTGTTGGCTTTCGGTTAAGTCGATGCGGACGGGATAGCGAACGGCTATGAAGTTAATTACTCCGAGAATCAAAAAGACGGCGAGGGTAGCAATCAGGGCGTTGGTGCTGGCTTGAGTGGAACGCTTCCCCCAAAAGCTTTGTTCGTAACTCAAATATAGCAGCCAAAGTGCGATCGTCACTGCTCCGGCAATAACTAAACCGACTGTCAGGGGGTCCCATACTCCAGATACAAATGCTGCTGTTACCCCCGCTGCGATGAGGAGGGGGCCCAGCAAAAAAACGTATTTCCAATTTTTTTTGCTAATTTTCATAAGGTAAATATTGAGTGAGAAAGTTCCGGTTCGAGGATGTTATTCTATATCGCATTAGCCTGCAACCATGCTGTTAAATCTGACTGATGGTTGAAATCCAGAACGGCATCTCCTAGTTCTTCTAATTGCTCTACGCCTAATTGACGGATGCTATTTTCCGTTTCCGGTTGTATTGTGCCTAAACGCCGCACTAGCTGACGCAATATTAACGATAGTTGAGCGGTTTTTGTCACCTGTTCTCTTGCTATCTCTATGGCAATCTGCTGGTCTTCTATCCACAGTTCTTGCTTGTGCAATTCATTTAATTCTTCCTGAGTGAAGTTTTCTTCGGTGGCAATTCTAAAAGCTTTCTGAATTTCGGGAACTGCACTGAGTGTTTCTGGTACTGTCTCCAGAGTGCTGGCTTTTTCGAGAAAGTAAATCCATTGCTCTGCTGTTGTTGCTAATTCTGCTAATTCCTTGGTAAATTTTGGCAGTTCGATAAATACTAATTCTATTGCAGTATCTGGACACTCAAACTGTTGCTCTTTTTCTTGAAAAACAAACCGTGACAAAAATTCTGGCTGATTTTCAAACATTTCAAAGTCGGCAATTTTCAAGGAAATTACTGTTTTTAGTCTTTCGTAGCGTTCTTTTCCTGTTAATTGCTGGCTGTAGCTTTTGGCAGCGTTGTACAAAACTCTGTTCCCAAAGGAAGGCACGTTGATCAGTTGAATTTCAACTAGGGCGATTCTGCCGCCGTTAATTGTGGCTTTGACATCTAGGTGTGTGTCTTGGGTTGCGAGAGTTTGAGGTTCTGGTTGGGAGTCGATTATTTCTAAGTCTTCGATAATCGGCTGTGCTTCATAAAGGATGGCGTTTAAAAAATTAATCAGGATATCTTTGCTGTCGCTGGAACCGAATATTTTTTTGAACGCAAAGTCGATTTTGGGATTGATAAATCTCATTATTTCAAGAAATTAGTGGAATAACTAACATTAATTTGGGATGGGGAATGGGGCATTGGGAATGGGGCATTGGCCAAACAGGGCATTGGGCATTGGTGGTGTGTCCTTTAATGTGCAATTCTCCAAATCTCCTACTTTCCCAATCTTTCCTCTTTATTCCCCGAAGCCTTGCCTGATGCTTTTAAGAACGCTGATATCGCAAGGCATCGATTGATTGGGCGGTCAGAAATACTCCTAAAATGATGTAACTGGCAAACATAATTAAACTGCTGGTATCGAAAACTCCCTTGACAAGATTAGTGTAATTTGTTAGGAGCGACAAATGTCCTAATGCTGTTCCGAAGGCGCCACCGATAGCGACGGCGGCTGCATCGATCACCCAGAGAAATAATACTAGAGCGAAGGTGAGGATGGCTGATAAAATTGTGCTGTCGGTGAGGGAGGAAATAAACATTCCGAGGGATAATACTCCTGCTGCTAGTAAGATTAAGCCGGCGTGGCCTAGCAGAAGAACTCCGGGGAGTACGGGTGGGGTTGAGGAACTGAGGGCGATCGCCTCGCAGAACAGCAGGGGCAGCAACATTGTGGTATAAAATGTTAAAACTCCCAGGAGTTTGCCGGTAGCAACTGCCCAGTTTGTTAAGGGCGATGTGGCTAATAGTTCTAAGGTGCCCCGTTTGCGTTCTTCTGCGTAAAGTCCCATTGAGAGTGCAGGTAGTACGAACAAGGAAAGGGAACCCATGATTCGCAGAAAGAGTTGCAGGAATTCGTAAGCAACGTCGATGGGAGGTTCGGTAATTCCCATTTGGTCTCGCTGGCCGATTTGGGGAATTAACCCGTCGGGGGCTAGGAGGATGGCTATTAAAAAGTAGCCGGTGATTAGCCAAAAGACTGCTGCAATGGCATAGGCTAATGGCGAGGCAAAATAGCTTTGTAGTTCTTTGCGGTAAATTGCGATAATATTACTAATCATTACTAACCTTTAGGAATTGGGAATGGGTAATTGGGCATTGGTAATTGGTTCATTCTGAGTCCCCTGCGGGTGGTGTTTGGCTGTCGTCGCTATCCTGTTTTTTTCTTTCTATTTGTCGCTTTTTGGTCATAGGCGACTGTTCGGGCCGAGAATCGCTACTCGGTTGTGGCTTTTTTTTAAGTGGCCGATTTTTTACAACTGGTTGGGATTCTGGTTGAGAACGTTCGATAGACTTTGGCGCATCTAAAATCGGTTCTGGTTCGGGTTGAGAAGGTTGGCTCGACTTTGGTGTTTCTGAAACTTCGAGATTTTCGACAACCGGTTCGGGTTGAGAAGGTTGGCTCGACTTTGGTGTTTCTGAAACTTCGAGATTTTCGACAATCGGTTCGGGTTGAGAAGGTTGGCTCGACTCTACTGTTTCTACAATAAGTAGATTTTCGACAACCGGTTCTGGTGGAGAATACTCGATCGACTTTGGCGCATCTAAAATCGGTTCGGGTTCGGGCTGAGAAAGTTCGATCGACTCTACTGTTTCTACAATAAGTAGATTTTCGACAATCGGTTCTGGTTGAGAAGGTTGGCTCGACTCTACTGTTTCTACAATAAGTAGATTTTCGACAACCGGTTCTGGTGGAGAATGTTCTAGCGACTCTATTGTTTCGACAATCAGCAGATTTTCGACAATCGGTTCTGGTTGAGAATGCTCGATCGACTGTATTGTTTCTAGAATGAGTAGATTTTCGACAACCGGTTCTGGTTGAGGATGTTCGATCGACTCTTGCCTTTCTACAGTTTCCAGAAAATCTGCCACTGGTTGCATTTCAGATTCTAAATCGCTTATTTCCTCCGGTGTTTCTGTAATTGGTTCGGATTCGGGTTGAGAATAGTCGATCGACTCTTGCCTTTGGACAATCGGTTCTGGTTCATTATGCTCGATCGACTCTACTGTTTGTGAAACTTCTAGATTTTCGACAATCGCTTCTGGTTGATGATGTTCGATCGACTCTGGTGTTTCGACAACTGGTTCTGGTTCTGGTTGAGAATGCTCGATCGACTCTGGTGTTTCTGGAATGAGCAGATTTTCGACTATCGGTTCTGGTTGAGGATGCTCGATCGACTCTACTGTTTCGACAACTGGTTCGGATTCTGGTTGATGATGCTCGATCGACTCTAAGGTTTCTGAAACTTCTACATTTTCGACAATCGGTTCTGATTCATGATACTCGCTCGGCTCTTGTCTTTCGACAACTGGTTCTGATTCTGGTTGAGAATAGTCGATCGACTCTACGGTTTCTGAAACTTCTACATTTTCGACAATCGGTTCTGGTGGAGAAGGTTCTATCGGGAGTCTCTCACTTTTATAAAAAACATTTTTTACAAAAGTGAGCATCCTGCTTGCTTGTTTAGAGATATGTAGCGAGTCAGATCCTCGGGTTCCTGTGACACCCAAACTGAGATGCTTCGCTTCACTCAAATCTACGGTTTCTGCAACTGGTTCTGATTCTGGTTGAGGATGTTCAATCGGCTCTACGGTTTCTGCAACTGGTTCTAATTCTGGTTGAGGATGTTCAATCGGCTCTACGGTTTCTGCAACTGATTCTAATTCTGGTGGAGAAAGTTCAATCGGCTCTACGGTTTCTGCAACCGGTTCCGATGCTGAATGAGAATCAGAAAGCAACTCTTCAGTTTCTGCAACTGGTTCCGATGCTGAATGAGAATCATAGAGAGACTCTGGTTTATTTGAAACGGGCAGATTGTCCGGGATGATCGTCGGTTGTGATTCCGATTGATGAGAATCCGCGATCGAGTTTTGAACTTCTGCCGCTTCTTGGAGATTTTGATCGACCTCCGGTTCGCTGTGAACCAGATTTTCTTCCGGTTTCTTTTCAGCCGCTGTCAGCCTTAAAAACACATCTTCGAGAGTAGCGCGAGAGCGGCGCATTTCGCACAGTCCAAATCCAGAGGCAACGATAGCTGTAGCAATTTCTCGTCCGGGTTCTCTTTCGGGTTCGCACAAGGCCCGCAGGCGGTAGCGATTCACTAAAAATTGCTGGCTTGGAATCAATTCGATCGATCGAACTCCCGGCAAATTTTCCAAAGAAGGCAACAGCAGACTGTTTACCAAATCCCCCTCGCCTTCAACTTCGAGTTCGTAACCCTCTCCGACAGCCAACTCTCCCATCAAATTTTCGGGACTACCCGCAGCGACGATTTTACCGCGATTGATGATGGTGACGCGGTTGCAAGTCATGCTGACTTCCGGCAGAATGTGCGTGGAAAGGATGATTGTGTGCTGGCCGCCAAGACTTTTGATTAAATTGCGGACTTCGATGATTTGTCGGGGGTCGAGCCCGACGGTTGGTTCGTCTAAGATAATGACCGGTGGATCGTGGACGATCGCCTGTGCGATACCGACGCGCTGCCGAAATCCTTTAGAAAGCTTGCGGATTAAAACTTTGCGTTTATCAACCAGGCCGCAGCGTTCGATCGCGGAGGTAACTCGTCGCGCGCGATCGCCCGCAGGTACTTGCTTAATCCGGGCGACAAAAAACAGAAACCCTTCCACACTCATTTCTGGATACAGTGGCGGGTTTTCCGGCAGATAACCGATGCGCTGTCTGACTCCCATCGAGTTTTCGTGAACATCGAGGCCGGCGATACGGGCCGTACCACTGGATGCCGGCAAGTATCCCGACAAAATCCGCATCGTTGTGGTTTTGCCAGCGCCGTTGGGTCCCAAAAAACCCAGAATTTCTCCTGATTCGACCGAGAAGGACACGTCCGCGATCGCTGCGGTCGAACCGTAACTTTTGCTTAAGCCATCTACTTCAATCATTTGTCAATGCTTTCAGCCTCTAAATACCTAATTTCTATCAGCACTCTAGCAAAACAACCATTTTAGGGGCTTTCGGGGCCTTGTTTTTGCCTGTTCACTTATCCCAGTGTCTCCTACCTAACACTCCCTTACAAGCAAGCTCTTCTATCAATTCTCTACTCATCCCCCCTAGCGATATTTGCGATCGTGTCTCAGGCCTCAGCTCAAAATTGGGTTTTTCGATGGTAATGCCCATTTTAAAATTTACTTTTTGGGATTTTAGGTCAAAAAAGCCGATCGGCTCAGGGTGCAGGGTGAGATAGTGCTTTTAAGTCTATTCCTGAGAGTTGCCGCCTACTGTAGGCGGCTACTTGTGAAAATACTATCCCGTCCTCTGCCTTGTCAAATGATTTTCTCGTTTAACCCGATCGCCCGCTCGGAGGTCGAAAACCTTCACTCACATCGTGTGCATAGTGTGACTGATGCAATCGCACTCCCGTGCCAGCCGATCGCTCGGTTAAGGCAATAAACTACCCAACATATCCAAAATTGCTTCTACGTCCGCTAGGTCACACTTAGACTTTTTACGCTTAGCTTTCAATTGGTTGAGCAGGGTAGCAGCATCAGGAAATTCACTTGTGTCAAGCGAACTACCGTTATCTAATTGTCGAGCTAGAGTCAGCACCCGATCTGCTAGGGCGATCGGTACTCGGATGGTTTTTGTTTTCCCGTGTTCCCATTTACCCTCGTAGTGTTTGAGGTTAGCTAGGCTAGCGTCATTAATGTTTTTAGTCATTTCACTTGTGTCAGGCGATTTACTATTAACAGATTGACACGGATGCCTTAGTTCTGTCAAGTGTTTAGTCACTTGACACAAGTGAATAATGGCAAAAAGTTAGGCTGTAGGGAGATGACACTGGAAGCTACTACTTTTCGGAGAGATACATCAAGTCCCCGGCGATGAACTCCTGCTCCCTTACGAAAGCTACTTCTTTATCGAATCGTACCCGCAGGCCCGTATAAGTGGGGTAATTAGTGATTTTGGTAATTTCCCCTTTGATGCCATTAGCGCGATCGCCGTGCTTCACTACAACAACCCGATCGCCTACGTCCAAAATACGGGAAGGTTTCAGTGCGGGCTGATGCGTAGGCGATGTCCCATTAAGCGCTCGCTTGAAAAACCCCCTCAAGGGGAGTCCATCGGTACTTTCAATAAATTTCCTTATCTCTTCCATTCTTTCGGTATCGCCGCTCGCCTTTGCTGCCCGGTACTCGTCAGCCATCCTTTTAGCCCGCTGTCTGTTGACGGCGGTTTGCATATAAGATTTAGTCGGGTTTGAGGGAGTTGGTGAGGGAGTTGGTGGCACTTGGGAGGGAGTTGGTGAGGGAGTTTGAATCATTACTGGTACTGGGTTTGAGGGAGTTGAGGGAGTTAGGGGGGGTAAATCTTTTCCTAAGTCACTTTCCCGATCGCTTTCTTCCTCATCTGGCAGATAATTTTCTTCATTTTTGTTTCCGGTTGAAACTTTAGGCTCTAACTCCCTCAACTCCCTCAAAGGTATATCTGGTAGGGGTTCAACTCCCTCACAAACTCCCTCTAAACTCCCTGAAACTACCTCGCTAACTCCCTCAACTCCCGATAAAGTTTCGGAGTGAGTGAGATGGTTATCCGACTTTTCTCTCACCCTCACTCCCTCAAAATAGGCTTGTGCCCCCTGGTGTCGGGTAAAGGGTAAATTTTCGTCTGTCAGTAGGTCAGCAAGTAATTTTGGGAACTTGACTATGCTTACTTTCGAGAACCCGCTCCCTTCACAGAAATCCTTGTAAGCTTCATAAAGCTTCCCGGTACGGGTAGTAGCGGTCGGGTCTAGTACCAATTCCATATCAAAGAATGCAGCAGTCGAGCTTGTTTCGACTTTCATCTCCCATTCCTTGTACTTGAATTCAGCAATCCTTTCGGCTCCGATACCGCGTATCGCTTGAGTAACGGCGTTATCTACGAGGGAGAGCGCTATCCCAATCAATGCGGGTACTTCAGCCTCAAACTCACTTTCGATGGAGTGATCGCGTTTTTCAGTAGGAATGGGGTTATCAAAGTGAACTAGGCACAACCGACGCTCTAACCCGGTAGTATCACCAACAAAAATCGGTTTGTTGCTACAGATGAGGAAACACCCGTAAAAGAACGCATCAGCGGCCGGTGTGTGTAATTCCCGGTAGCTGACTGCATCGCCGCCCGTGAAACTGAGAATCGAATCAATGCCCACTGGTTTCCGTTCATCAGCGAACACTACCAACTGCTTATCAATTACCGATGCTTTAGTCGAGCCGTCGCTTAGGCGATCGAGTTGGCAACCCTTAAAATTCTCCCGTCCTACCATTTTTTCCATCAACCGAGCAAAAGTACCCTTGCCTGAACCGGGCGCTCCGACTGTGTGGACAAACATCTGCAAGTCAAAAAATCGGTGCTTAAGTATGGCGTTAGCAATGGCTAGCAACTTAAACATTTTGCGTTCATCGTCTTGCATCGCCGTGCGGAAGAATTTATGGATACTAGGGCAGTTCACCCGTAGTGCTTCCAGAGTGTCGCTTAAGTCACCCTCCAAAGGTTTGTAATCGAATGGCAGGAATGATGTAAAACCCATACCCGGTGAATGTTCTAGAGTTGTCAGTTTATCTCCATCTAGAACGCAATTACTAAAGTTGATGTACCGCTTTCTATCCCAATACTGCCATCGGATTTGTCGCAAGTCACATTGGAGCAATTCAACAAGGTTGTTAATGTACTCAATCCCGCTGTAGTTTATGTTTTTTGCGTCAATTGTGGTTTTGACTAAACTCTTAAATGGCCCTATCCCTACCTTTTCCCAGTGTTTACCGGAGTAAATCCGCCACGTCTTCTGTTCGTCATCATATTTCCACCGATGCCCGTATTGTTCAGCTAATCGCGCTGCTGTTTCGCGAGGTGTCAGTGGCTTTTTCTTTTTTGTTGGTGCATCGTTATCACTTGTGTCAGGCGATTCAACGATATTGTTAATTTGATTCTCAATGCTCTTGAGCCATTGTGCATATGGTTGAGCTTCACTCATAATTTTTGCTACCGCGTCGGAACCGTGCTTGACTTTCACATCGTCAATTTTTAAGCCTAGTTCAGGATTCCACAGCGCAACCAAAACCGTACAGCCCCGCGCTTCTAAAGCTTTAACCAGCTTTTTAAGTTCAAGTAGTACCCCTTCTTTGATGAGTACATCCATATCGAAGCGTACTCGAAACACCCTACCAGGTACAGCAAGAATGCCTAGGTTGTTGACTAATTCCCCGCACCGTTGCCACATCGTCACCCCTGGTAGTGCCAGCGATGGGAACCCGCAAGTCATCCCACACCCTGACTTTTTCGTTCCCTCGTCAAGGTCAACAACGATAGATACGTCATCTACTACCCGCCGCCAATAATCTTTGTCAGGATGCGGCAGTGCGATAGCATCGTAGGGATGTCCCTTGTCTGATATGTATTTTGTGGGCTTCTCTTTTTCTGGGAATTGAATGGCTATGTCTGGCTTGAACTGACAGAATTCTTGAGGCTGCATCGTTCTTAGGTCAATCCCGCGAACCAACCAGCCTAGCGGATTACAGTCAGGGTAAGACTTCCAGCCAATAGCTTTAGCAATTTCCATGCGGTCGGTCGGACTTACAATACTGCGTGTGGCAATACTCGCACTGACGCCACTTCCAAGCACCCACTCATCTAAATGGCTCTCGGCAGCATTAAGTAAAGATTTGTTGCGGGTAGCGGCAACAATTGTAGAAGATGATGGTACACTATCCATAGCGGTTGTTCCTGTGAGTAAGGTGAGTGACCGCTATCCCTAGTGTTAAGTGATTGGAGACAATTGCCGTGATATACCCTTCCGGCAAGGGTTGCCTCTAGAAAATTGCTAGAAAATAGGCAAAAAGTGCTAAGTTGAAAATGATAATAAATGATTGTCTCCCGTTCACCTCCACTAGAGGTAGCGGGCTTTTTTTGTCTGTTTTTTTGACTAAAGAGTCAGGATGATTAGATTATACATTCAAAATGAAGACAAATTAACAATTCGCAACAGCCGTCTCACTCCCCTTAGTATATATACTTCACTCTTTTATACAAAAAATATTCTTATTCCATAAAGGTTACAGGAAGTCGTTTTATATATAAAGTAACTGTTCCCGCATTACGGTGAACCACCGTTCTAACTCTAATAGGGTTAGAATTTATTACGGTGAATGTTGGTGAACTCTAACGGGTATATTTATGTAACAGATTCTTATACATAAAGTAACTCTCTGATAACCAAGCAACCCTAATAGGGTTAGAAAATTGCCATCCTCTTTTAGTTGTGATCAGAAAACCTTTAATTAAGCCTCTGGCGACTAGGAATAAGTAGAGAGACTTACTCTTTTACCAATATGGTGGCAATACTATTGAGCTTTACTGGCTTTTTTTTTGATACAATCACATGACACAAGTGACTAAATCGAACATCGTAATCACTATCTAAGCAAGTAAGTCTTTCTGTGTGTATTTCTGAGAATAGCTGCCTATCTTAGCCGCCCAAGATAGGCGGCTAAGCCAGAAAATAGACTCTAAAGCAATCAAATTGATGAAGACAGAAAAAAAAAACTAGAGACAGAAAAAAAAACTAGAGTCACACTATGCAGATGATGTGACTCTAGCTTTTTTACTTTCCGTGTCTACCAATGCCAACCTAAAACTCAATCAACAAATCATTCAGCTCTTGACGTGTTGGCGGGAATTGTCCGCCGCGTTCATAGTGGGTAAGCAATCGCTTGTAAGTGATGCCCGACTTCAAATCCCCAAAGTGCTTAGCATAGGCATAAAGCCCTAATTCTTGTGCTTCTGCTACCAGTACAAGCTTATCTTTTGGGGCGGTACGCCGCTCGAC
>NZ_JAUBTL010000093.1:0-21311 GCF_036702475.1 Microcoleus sp. D2_18a_B4 | reverse complement strand
CATGGGGCATGGGGCATGGGGCATGGGGCATGGGGCATGGGGCATGGGGCATGGGGCATGGGGCATGGGGCATGGGTTACTTGCCAACTGACAACTGACAACTGCCAACTGACAACTGCCAACTGCCTACTGCCAACTGCCTACTGCCAACTGCCAACTGACAACTGCCAACTGCCAACTGACTACTGACTAATGACTAATGACTATTTTGGTTCAAGAACTGTTCGACGAAATTCGTGTAAACTTCGCCGCTGAGAAACTCGGGGGAATCGAGGATTTTTTGGTGGAAGCCCAGGGTGGTGGGGACGCCGGTGATGGCGCATTCCCGCAATGCCCGTTTCATCCTGCGGATCGCTGTCGGTCGATCGCGTCCCCATACAATTACTTTACCGATTAAAGAATCGTAGTAAGCGGGTATTTCGTAATCGGTGTAGACGTGAGAGTCCATCCGCACGCCGGGGCCACCGGGAGGCAAATAACCGCTGATTATGCCGGGGTGAGGGCGGAAGTTGCGATCGGGGTCTTCTGCATTGATGCGACACTCGATCGCGTGACCGCTGAGAATTACTTGGTTTTGCTTGATTTGCAGTTTTTCTCCCTGGGCGATGCGGATTTGTTCGGCTATCAAGTCGAGGCCTGTAATCATCTCGGTGACGGGATGTTCTACTTGGATGCGGGTGTTCATTTCCATAAAGTAGAACTTGCCCGATTTGTCAAGCAGAAATTCGACAGTGCCCGCACCCGTGTAGTTGATGGATTTGGCAGCGGCAATGGCGGCGTGACCCATTTGATCTCGCAGTTTCTGGCTGAGGGCTGGGCTGGGGGCTTCTTCGAGGAGTTTTTGGTGCCGACGCTGAATCGAACAATCTCTCTCGCCGAGGTGGATGACGTTACCGTAGTTGTCGGCGAGGATTTGGATTTCGATGTGCCGGGGTCTTTCGATGAATTTTTCGAGATAAAGGCCAGGGTTGCCGAAGGCTGCGTCGGCTTCGCCTTGGGCTGCTGAGAATAGTTTGGGGAGTTCCGAGGGTTCTCTAACTAGCCTCATGCCGCGGCCTCCACCCCCGGCGGTGGCTTTGATCATCACAGGATAGCCGATGTCGCGGGCGATCGCCAAAGCTTCGCGATCGTCCGCCAGCAATCCGTCGCTACCGGGAACTGTGGGCACTTTCACCCGCTGCATAGTTTCTTTGGCGGTGGATTTGTCGCCCATCGCCCGCATTGCTGCCGGGGAAGGCCCGATGAAGGTAATTTGATGGTCGGCGCAGATTTCGGCAAATCGGGCGTTTTCGGCGAGGAAGCCGTAACCGGGGTGAATGGCTGCGGCGTTGCGTGTCAGGGCTGCCGCGATGATGTTGGGGATGTTTAAATAGCTTTTGCTGCTGGTGGGGGGGCCGATGCAAACGGCTTCGTCTGCCAACTGGACGTGCAGGGCGTGTTTATCTACGGTGGAGTGAACGGCGACCGTGGCAATCCCCATTTCCTCGCAGGTCCGCAATATGCGGAGAGCTATTTCTCCCCGATTAGCGATTAAAATTTTCGAGAACCCCATCTTCGCTGCTTAATTCACTCAATATTCTGTACAATAATGCCTTTCGGTATGTTCTGGATAATCGTTTTCCAGAAATTGTTCACAAAAATTTATTTTACATTTTGCTGGTAGTGGTGCTATGATTGTGAATCGGCGGTGTCAAAGGGCAAGTTACAAGTTAAATGTCAGGAACCTCAACCTGTGAATCTTTAACTGGTAACGCAAAAATCCCGGAGATTGCTAGAAAGAGCGGATGTGGCGGAATTGGTATACGCGCACGCTTGAGGTGCGTGTGGCATTATGTCCTTGCGAGTTCGAGTCTCGCCATCCGCATTGAATATGTAAAACAACTGTTGACAGTTTTTGCTGTCGGCAGTTGTTTTATATTTGATGGGTGGGTGGGCAGAAACCGGGTTTTTGCGAGATACTTTGTTACGGTGGGAAGATTTGGGAAAAAACCCGGTTTCTTTGATTGTGCGCGAGTACCGTAGGGTGCGGATTCATCAGATATCTTTAAGTGCGATCGAACTTCTGACTGATCCGCACCATACAAAATACTTTTTAACTGTCGATCGACAATTGTGTTTGAATTAAAAACATAGATACTTATCGTTTGTCAAGTAGAATGGGGTTAGTTAGGTTCCGAATCCGAGAGTTGGCTGACGAAAAAGGATGGACGCTAAAGGATGTTGCCGATCGATCCGAGGTTCCGTACAGCACAGTCAGGCACTATGCTCGATCGGAAGGACTAGCAACGGTTGATATCACATCCATTCAAAAAATAGCTCGCACCCTCGATGTTTTGATTGAGGAGTTGATGGAAGTTGTTAAAGAATGAACCGATGAAATTATATTAGCAAACGGAAGTTAGATCGATGACATCCTACGCCTTAAACTTACCCGTTCAGTTACAGCAAGAAGCTGAAAAATTGGCAACACTCCAAGGCATTTCCTTCGATCAGTTTATCCTCTGGGCTGTAGCCGAAAAAGTCGCTACCCTCAACCAGCGGAATGACGATCCAGCTTTTCCTGAAATCACCTATGTGCGCGGCGCTAGCGGCGAACTCGTTCCCGTTTTGCGCGGCACTCGGTTGCGGGTGCAAACAGTAGTCATCGCAGCGCAGAAATGGGGTTTTTCTCCAAACCAAATTGCCACTGAGTATGACATAAGTGAAGATCAAGTGAACGATGTTCTCGCTTTTTATGCGGCTCACTATCAAGAAATAGACGCATCTATTGCCGCTGAGCAAATTATCGAAGCTGCTAATGTCTAAACCGCTATTGCATCTAGATGCCGATACCTCTATTAAAGCTTTGCAAGCCGCCCTTTTATCTCGCAGTCACGATGTCACTCGGACACCGACTGAGTGGATGGCTTTAGATGCTAGCGATGAGGCTCAATTGCTAGAGGCAACAGCGCGAGGGCGGTGTATTTTTACGTTTAATATCCGGGATTTTCAGGTTTTAGCTCAGCGTTATCCCGAACATGGTGGCATCATTTTGGCTGCTCAAAACAGTTGGACATTATCTAGTCTAATTGCTTCGCTCGATCGCCTGCTTTCAGAAACACAAGCTGCTGACTGGAAAGGGCAAGTCCGCTGGCTTAATCAGTGGCGAACCTAATCAGGACTTACGCAAGCACACTATATACATTTATCCACCCAAACGCGAAATAGTTCGACAATAATGCGCCACTTGCCATCAATTTCCCAAACTACATCGTGACGTATCAAAGAGTTAAGTGCTTGCTGTAAATTTGTCTCGTTCATGCCACTAATTTCAGCTAGCGTGTTGATATCGAGTCCTTCTGGGTGAGGTGCGATCGCTCTTAATATCTCTTGTTGTCCGGGAGCACCCCGCGCCGCCTGACCCCAAACGCCATCGAAGTAGTAGCGTCCGCGCTGAAAGAATTCAGGGTTATTAATGACTGCCCTCACATCTTCTACTGTAAAGACCGGATCGCGAGAATTTCCCATCTCAAAAACTTGCTCATTGTAGCGACGAACTAGCTGAAATCCCACTAGCTGAACTAAATAAGGCTGTCCAGCAGTCCAAGCATAGATTGCAGATAACGCTTTTGGCGCGTAGTCAAGAAGAAAATCTTCATGTGGATTAGCAAGAATCTGACGGGTAGCTGCACTTTCCATGAAGCTAACCTTGATATTAATAAAGCTAGCGAAGAAAGGGTGAGAGTAATCCCCAGTCATCTCGTCTAAAGTATGCAAACCAGCCAAGGCAAAAGCTATTTTAGGACTCATTTGTACCATCCCGCGCAGAACCTCCATAAAGTCACTGTCAATCTTTCCCTTCTCAATCAGTTTTTCAATTTTCTCAAACTCATCTAAAGCAATAATCAAACCCGTTTCACTCAGATTTGCCTCTACTTGTTTCAAATAGCGCTCAAAAGTACGGTAGGGAAGATTCAGCAAATCCGCATCGGCAGGAGGTGGAAGGTTGACAGCATCAGAAATTTCATCGCTAATTGCCATCAGCACCTCTGCAACTCCTTGAGGACTATCTCCCAATCGCAATAGATTGACATAGGCTACTTTTACCTGTGAACCTAGGGAATTAGCCACGTTAATCAGAATAGAAGTTTTGCCCATGCGTCGATGACCGTAGATAACCACAGACTGAAGGTGCTGACTCAATATCCACACTTCTTTGAGCTCTTTGAGTATATCCTCTCGTCCAACAAACAGGTTCCCTTCAACAGGGTCGCCAACCACGTAGGGATTACGCACTCGCTCAGTAATAGAAACGTTCCCAACCTCACTAGCTACATCTAATATCGCTTGCGACCAATTCCAGGCAATTTTTCTAACTATTTCTCGCTCTGGTTGAGGTACAGCATCAGGTTGCTCCCGCAAGTTTTTGAGTTCTCCTAAAGCATGGCTAAGAGCGAAGGCTCTGGCAGAACGAGACCAACTATTTTGAATAATTTGAATATCCCTTATAATGTTATACAACCTAATTATTGCTCTCCAAGTATCCGAACGCAGCCAAGGTTTGTTAGGAAGATCAAATAGCGATAGCGCAGAAATATCATTCAGTTTTATAGCCTTCTGATAGATAGACAGAATTAGACTTATTCTCCACATTTCGTCCCCATAAGGTAAAATCCGCACCGCATCAAATGCTTCCCATGAATCATATAGCGACTGCTTGTGCAAACACAAGAAGCCCCCAGCTACAGCCCGAGCCAGAGGCTTAAATTGAAAAAAAATTGTATCTATAGAACCTGAAATTAAACGCACCAATTCCCATTTGTAAGGGCGATCAGCTAAATGTGCTATACGATAGACAAGTTGTTCTGGTTCCTCAGCAAGAACTTGGTTTAAAGCTTGAATTACAGGAATGAACTGAAGAGTATAAGTATAAATTTCATAAGCATTATGTATTCCTGTCTCCCAATCTTGTCGCAGCCATTCTTTTAATTGCTCTGTGAGATAGGGAGTAGGCAGGACAGTTACACGAGGAAACAGCAAATCTCGATGATTTCTATAGGACTTACGCATTTCAAAGACATAATCAGATGGCAATTCTTGAGACAGGGGAAGATGGGGAGATGAAGAAATCAGAAAATCTGAAGATGCAGAATATCGCGAACCAAACTCATTACAGAAAATCTTTGGGCTGCTGTTTTCTTTAACTCTTGGAGTAACTTCTATTTTAAATAATGTTTGGGTTAGAGGTAATGTAAAAAACCAGTTATCTGGGCGCAGCAATCCTATACATGAACCCATCACACAAGTAACAAAGAAAACTACCCTAATTAACAGGCTTTTTATAACTGTAAAAAAATCTGTTTTCTCTAAATCTAGTGGTAGAGAAATACAAAGTGTGAATGACATAAATAACACGCCACCAATAACGAACATAATAGCTAATTCGTCCACACCTAAAATGGCTAGTGTCGAAATACCTCCTACACCCAACCATATACCTGCTAAGATACTTAAAATTAAGATAACTCCCAGGTTAGTAGATTCTTCTTTGATAGCACTCACAGTAAAATTTGCTAAATTAAAGTTTAAGCAACAAATAATAATTATAGTTAGATATTTTGCTGTTTTTGACTTGAACTTTGATAAAAATTTATCTTTTTCAATTAATGTCACAGCCAAGGCCATGCCACACCCCCAAATAGTAAAGAAAAACCCTACTGATATATGTACCGCATCTACTGAAAAATTAATCAATTTAAGAATTACACTCCAAGTTAATAGTGTAATAAATATGACTACCATTACTTGTAAAAGTAACCCGGTTATTATGGAATTAGGCAATAATCCTGAATCTTTTTTATAATTCTTGTGGCGCTCTGAAATAGATATTCTATTGTAGATATACCACCGCAAGGCTTGGGGAAAGAAAAACACCCAGTATAATAACCGCAAGTAATCGATGGGCTTTGATAATGAAAGAGAGCCCTTGAATTTAGGAGCTAAGTCTAAACGGGGAACGTCGGTGTTGCGATCGATCATTTTACATCCTCCATATATCGCGCATAATTTTGATAGCACAACTGCATCAGTCGTCGTGGATGACCACCACTTTCTTGTACTAGCTGGCTGATTCCCTCGTCAGTAAAACGCACCGAAGTCATAGCAAGACGAGTTTCAATAAAGGCACGGGCAATAGTTGCATCCCAAGGTTTAATATTTTCTTGTTGAAAAACACCTGAAAACGGAGATGTTTTCACTTCATCCTGACTGTCATTAAAGAGTCTATCTAGGGGTTCGGTAGCAGCGACAATCAATTTCAAAGAGGCATCTTGCCTATCAGCTAAACCCCGCAGGTGATCTCTCAATTGACGGGTAAAACCTTCCCGAGTCATCCTTCCGATATTATCTATAGCCAGCAGCACTCTATAATTTTTCAAAGCACGAGTGAACATATATCCATTGCTTTTAGGAATGCCAACTTCTTCGCACAAAGCTGTGTAGAAGTCATCTTCATCTCGGACTCCATTTAGGTCTAAGTAAATTGGCTGGCGTGGCGATAATAGGCGATTTTCAGCCTGTTGACAAATAGCCCATAACAGAGAAGACTTCCCGATACCTTCTTCTCCTATTAAAGCTACACTGCCGTTGTTGTTAAGAACCTCGAATACTCGCCTAATTTCCCGTTCTCTGCCGCAAAACAGTTGCGGGTCGTCAATTTGACCAGTCTGAGGAATAAAAGGGTTAGAGGAAATAGCAGGGGTGGGATCGTCTGTACTGAATGTACTCCTTCGACTTGACAGCCAGTCTAAATACTTCAATTTCAGCCAAGCTAGAAATGCAGCATCTTTCTCTTCACTCCTCATGTATTTATTGCCCAAAAAACCTTCCAAGTTGTCTTTTGGATAGTAATGCTTGTTGTAGATCTTCCGCATTTGCCGTTCAACAGTTTCAGGGTTGATCGGAATGTCAGAATTTTTTTCTGCGCTCGCTACCTCTGCAACCTCTTTGTTACTCTTGAACGTATTTTCATCAAGAAATTTAGCCAGAAAAATAGCTCTCTCTTTGCGACTCAAGTCATAAACTTCAAATCTCTCCAATAAAAAGCTTTGCCATACGTTCACAGTCCCAGCCACTCCAACTTATTTAATAATTTGGTATCTCTATTGTTGAGTTTAGCATAACTAGCGCGAACCTAGAAATTTTTTCCGCTTTTTTGAACAACCGGAAAAATTTTTCCGCTTATTTTTGTGAGATCGGAAAAATTTTTCCGATTATTTTCTGAAATTAGCTTATAAGCTGTTATTTAGTGGTAAGCATTCCACCGCAAACTTTAAAAAACTCAGGAGATAGAGATGACACAACTAATTGAGTACATCCAGACAGCTAAAGAATTTGCTGATACTTATGGCATAGCACATCTCGATCGCCTGCTGGCATTAGCTGAAACTGTCCCCAATTCTGCCAAAACTCAATCCTCGACTTTTACAATTATGTCTAATACAATTTTGGAGGAAGTGGAAATGGCTGGATTTCATCTTAACCCTTGGCTAAAGACTTTGATTCTAAGTAGCAATGTTGAAGTAGTTCGAGATGCGATCGCTGTAGTTGAGGAAAATCGCCGCCGGGGAATAGTGCGGAACGGCGAAGGGCTGTTAGTACAAGCTATCCGTAACGAATGGAAACCCCATATTTCAGCTTAAAAAAGTGCAAAAATTTGGGGAAAAACCCGGTTTCTTAGATTGTGCGAGCGCCCAGAAACCGGGTTTTTGCCAGCATACTTCGTAACAGTGCAAATATTCAGGAAAAAACCCGGTTTCTTTGATGGTGCGAGTGGCCAGAAACCTCGGTTAGCCCGATAGTCCGCCAGGGGTTGAAACCCCTGTCTCATAGCGAAAGTCCTCTGAAGAGGACTAAAGAGTTTTTCATTTTTATCTCAGCTTGTCAGTCGGTTTCAACCGACTTTCGCTATTAGCCAGGGGTTTCAACCCCTGGCGGTTGTGGCAACACCGCTAGAGTGCAAGCAACATAGGAAAAAACCGGGTTTCTTCTAATTTTGCGCTAATTCTGGCGGCCGCCCCATCAAGCCTGTCATCAAGCGCAAGGCTAAAAACCTCACTGGGGGAATTGTCCGCAAACACCACAATCCAAAGCGGCGAAATGCTACAATTGGCAGCCAAGTATTAGAAAATAATCTGTCTAGAAAATCGGTAAATCCTAACACGATTAAATTCTCTTTTTTGCGCCAGTTGTGATACCGTTTCAATACTCGCAAGTCGCCGATGTCTTCGCCTTTTTGGTGCGCTTGCTGCAAGATTTGGGCGATCGCCCCAGCGTCTCGAATGCCCATATTTAATCCCTGGCCGCCGACGGGATGGCAGCAGTGGGCCGCGTCGCCAATTAATGCTAATCTGGGCAAAACGTAGCGATCGCTCTGCATTAACTGCACCGGAAACAAAAAGCGATCGCTCTCCAATTCCAAACGCCCCAAAAGCCCGCCCGTGCGTTGTTCCAACAAAGTCAAAAACTCTGTTTCATCCATTTGTTGCAAAGCTTTAGCTTCCCCGTGGGGTGCTGTCCAAACTACTTGACAACGGTTCCCAGGTAATGGTAAAACTCCCATCGGGCCGCTCGGCCAAAAGCGCTCAAAAGCGATATCATTGTGCGGTTTTTCTGCTTTAATAGTGATAGCAACGCAGGATTGCCAGTATTTCCAGCCGCGAGTGCTGATGTTGGCTTCGGTGCGGATGCGCGATCGCGAACCGTCGGCGGCGACTAATAATTTGGTGCGAATTGTCCGAGTTTCGCCGTTTTGTTTGACTTCTATTTCGGCGCAATCGGTTAAATATTTTACCTCGACTACTTCCGCCGGACAAACCCAACTAAAATTCGGGTTTTTTGCCAAAGATTCTTGCAAAGCTGACAGCATGACTCCGTGCTCGCCAACGTAACCTAAAGCTGCTTTTGGTACAGGCAATTTGCCAGTATTTCCCAAATCCGGGCGGTGGAATTCGACGACGCCGGGATAGTCGCCGTCGCAGAGGCTAATTTGCTCGAAGGTGGTAATTTGCGGCAAGATTTGCTGCCACACGCCGATACCTTCTAAGATCATTCCTGATAGCAGGGTGATTGCATAGGCTTGTTTTTTGGCTGCTGCTGCTGCGGGGAGTTGGGTTTCAATTATAGCGATTTTCAATCCCGAATCTTTTAAGGCGCTGGCTAAGGTGGCCCCGACTATGCCCCCTCCGACGATGGCTATGTCAAAGTCGAGTGTCTGTGTTTGCGTGGAGGCTGTTGTTGGAGAAAGTTGGTTTACAGGCATTTTCAAGGGATTTATTTAAGTGAATAATCATATTTACTATTTTATTGTAAAGAATTATTGCAGTTTGGGGCGATCTTGAGGCAGAGCTTATGTCATATCAATTCTGGCTGTGCCGGAATGATATCAAATCCCATCGCACATTTCTCTCAAATTCGATCGCCCATCAACCCAAAAATCCCATCGGCCATCAACCCAAAAACCCCGGCGGTTGAAACCGCGTCTACACAGACAAAACCCGCCTCCGCGGGTTGAAGAGTCGTAGCGTAGCGGGGCGTAAGCCATCGCACATTTATCTCAAATTCGATATTTCTTCGTCCGCGGAGGCGGACATCGTTTGTGTAGACGCGGTTTCCAACCGCCCGGTTATATCAAATCCGCTAGCTTCGGAATGATATAATTGTAGGGAAACGGCACTGCCGTTTCCTGATTTCGGGTAATATTAATTCCGATGCCACCGATCGCAACTAACAATTAACTACCAACTGCTGCTAATTGATTATTTCCTGTGACTAGAGGCGATACTTTTTGGCAAATGGGAATCTCGATGACAAACTCTGCACCTTCCCCAGGCGTGGAAATACACTGCAATTTGCCTCGGTGTTTTTCAACTATAATCTGATAGCTGATTGACAGTCCCAAGCCTGTACCTTTGCCGACTGGTTTAGTAGTAAAAAATGGGTCGAATAACTTGTGAATAACTTCTTGATTGATTCCGATTCCGTTGTCGGCAATCCGAATTTTTACTGTCTCGGAATTCGCACTTGTGCTAATCCGAATTCGGTTGTGACGAGCATATATTTCTTTTGAAGAATGAGTGCTGTTGTACTCTTCGAGGGCGTCGATCGCATTTCCTAAAAGATTCATAAATACTTGATTTAGCTGACCTACATAGCACTCGACTTTGGGAAAATTGCCGTATTCTTTGATAATCTCAATAGCGGGACGAAGTACATTAGCTTTGATCCGGTGCTGCAAAATTAGCAAAGTGCTTTCGATTCCTTCGTGAATGTCTACTCGCTTCATCTGGGATTCGTCGAGTCTGGAAAAGTTACGCAAGGATACAACTAAGTCGCGGATGCGATCGGCTCCAACTTTCATTGATTCCAAAATCTTCGTAAAGTCTTCCATTAAGTAATCAACTTCAATATCTTCGGCTGCTTCTACAATTTCCGGGACGGGATTTGGGTATTTTTCCTGGTAAAGGTGGAGCAAACCGAGCAAGTCTGTGGCGTATTGGGTGGCGTGGGTGATGTTGCCGTAGATGAAGTTAATCGGATTGTTAATTTCGTGGGCGACGCCGGCGACTAGCTGCCCCAGAGAAGAGATTTTTTCGGTTTGGATTAGTTGAGTTTGAGCTTGGTGCAACTCGTGGACAGCTTTTTCGAGCTCGGCTGCTTGCGATCGATACTGTCCCTCGGACTGCTTAAGTGCTTCCAAAACTTGGACTCGATCGCTAATGTCGGTGTGAGTGCCCACCCATTCGCGAATGCTGCCGTCTGCTGCTAAAACTGGAACTCCGCGCACCCAGAAGTGTCTGTAGCTACCGTCTGCTGCCCGCAAACGGTGCTCGACTTGGAAGACACTTTTTGCTTCTACTGCGCGCATCCAAGCTTGCGCCGTGATCGGGCGATCGTCTGGGTGAATTGCCGAAACCCAATTATCTGTAGCTTCCTCCAAACTTTGACCTGTATATGCCATCCAGTCGATCGGTGCGATCGGCTTTCCCTGGGCGTCTCTCATCCATACCAGTTGCGCGGTGGCCCTTGCGAGCGATCGATATCTTTCCTCGCTCAGGCGCACAGATTCTTCGGCTTGGCGGCTGGCTGTCACGTCGCGCAAAATAGTTGTGAATATGATTTCGCCTGCCACTTCGAGTTTGGAAATAGAAACTTCGGCGGGAAATTCCGTACCATCTCGGCGGCGGGCGAAAATTTCTTTGCGGTTGCCCATTTTTCGGGCTTGTTTAACGCCGCCGCCGAAATTGCTGACGAGGTGACTATGATGCGTGGCAAAAGCTTTGGGCAACAGCAGGCTCAAGGATTGCCCGATCGCCTCAGCAGCCGTCCACCCAAAAATCCGTTCTGCACCTTGGTTGAACAGGATAATTTTTTGGTCAGCATCCACCGAAATAATGGCGTCCTCGGCAATTTCTAAAATGCCGGCGAAACGAGCTTGAGACAGTTGCAGCGCCTGTTCAGCTTGTTTGCGATCGCTGATGTCGCGGGCGATCGTCGAAATGTATGCGAGTTTGCCGTCCGGTGCGGAGTGGGAGATGATAACTTGGCTGATGGGAATTTCGAGTCCCGATGCTGACACGAAGGCTGTTTCTCCACTCCAAAAGCCCTCCGAAACAGCGGTGGCGATCGCTTGATTCAAATTGCTGCGGCCTGACGCTGGCGTGAATTCTGCAACTTGTCGCTTGGATATATCTTCGTTTTCGCCTATACCCACCATTTTTCTGCCTGCTTTGTTGATGTAAACGGCGCGTCCTTCGAGGTTGCAGATACCTACAAAATCCGGGGTTGCTTCCAGAATTGCTGCCAGACTTCTGTTGGCGATTTCGGCTTTTTTGCTTTCAGTAATATCCCGCGCGATGGTAACTATACCGCTAATATTTCCTAACCCGTCCCGGTAAGCACTTTTTGTAGAAAGAAATATCCTCAAATTTCCTTTAACTGGCAGCTCTTCTTCGATCGCTTGCGTTGTTCCCGCTGCCATAATTGGGCGATCGGTTTTTATAATATTGCCCGCAATTTCCGGCGGAAATAACTCGCTGTCATCTCTGCCGATAATGTCGTCTACAGACTTGCCAATTATACTGGCTCCGGCAGCATTAAGCATTAGGTAACGGCCATGAATATCTTTGACAAATAGGGCGGCGGGCGTACTGTTGATGACTGCCATCAACAGGTTATAGTTTTTTTGAAGCGCCTGCTTTGTTGTTTGAGAGTCGCAAATTTGCTGCTGCAATTGCTCGTTGGTGATTTGCAGTTGGATAGTTCGTTTCTCAACTTGATTTTCTAAGTCTAATTTAGCTTTCCTCAGTCCCAGTTCCGCTCGATAGCGCTTCCGGTCGGCGGTGCAGAGAGTTTTTGCATTCTGCCAAATCAGAACTGTAAAAATAATCACGTTCAATACACTTAACAGCGATATCCCTACCTCCGGCGTGTAGGCTTGTAACCGATCTCCCAATAGGATGAAATAACCGACTAAAGGCGGGATAATGATTGCCCGTGGCAACAAGCGCCTCGCCATGATGCCGCCCGCGCGATCGCTCGTCATTACTGCGATCAATCCTCGCTCTGGACTGGCAAATAAAATGCCCAAGCTCAGCAACATAAATGCTGCGGACGTGTGCAAAGCCATCCCTGTATTATCGCCAATTTTGTAAAATAAAGCTTTGTCGTAGAGGTAGCCTATCAAACCCATAAATGCAATTAAAAATGCACCACAGCTTAATATTTGAATCCGCAGGTATTTAGGCCTACGTTCTGACAGCAGCAGCAGGGCTGTTCCTAGCAATAAAAAAGCACCTGCAGTATTCGGTGCCATGCGTCCTGGTGTTCCGGGGCTTGTCAACCTGTAACTTTCTTTAAATAGCAGTTGATCGATGCCTAAGTCTAAATTAAAGCTATATTGAACTACGGTTAATAGGCTAATTAATATAATTAAAAATGAACATCCCCAAATTAAATATTTATAATTTTTTTGATACTTTCTTGCTGTTAATTTGGGACGCCGGATCTGTTGAATGAATAGAGAAAACCCGCCCAAAATAAAGCAGACCGCAGAATTGGCTTTCATTGTCACGAGTCCGGGCAGAATGCTTTTTAAGAGTTGCAGATCGAATATCCAACCCAAAAGGACTGTACAGCCGATCGCCATTACTGCAATACTCGCTTTTTTGGAAAAAGACTCGACAGCAGCCATTCGGGTTGAGGGCGTTTGCAGTTGTTGTGCTCGTTCAAAAACTTCCAATTTCTCGCTCCCTCAAATTATTTGGGTTTCTAGGTATCTACGGTAACAATAAACACTCTAGTGAGATTGTTGCCCGCTATACAAAGCTGCTTAAGATTTTCTCAAAACTTCTAATCATAAAATATGAATTATTTTATCTAACTTTAGACAGATAGTCAAATGAATGTTGAAGGCTCTTATGTAGAAGGCATTCGGCAGAATTAACTAATTTTCCGTGTGTAAAATTTAATAAAAAATTCCTTGTTCCTTGTTCGTTGTCCTTTCGATCTCGGAAATTGGGGCCCGATTCATCGGCAAGACGAAGCGTTGTTACTCAGTACATCGAGGGATAATGGTAGCGGATGAATCACTATGCAACAAGATCGCTCGCATTGTAAACCGGGTGCTGGGACTGGGGGAAATGCGATCGACACAACAATAAGACTCGGCGGTTGAAACCGCTACTACACAAACTTTCGTCCCAGCAGAGAGGGACTAAAGAGGGGATATTAAAGTCGGATTTGGTAACAGTCAACTGACAACTGACAACAGTCAACTGACAACAGTCAACTGACAACAGTCAACTGACAACAGTCAACTGACAACAGTCAACAGTCAACAGTCAACAGTCAACAGTCAACAGTCAACAGTCAACAGTCAACTAACTCCCAACTTTTGAAGTGCTTCCAAAGCTTCGGTTGCTGACGGGTAACGCTGGGGGAAAGCGTACAGTACCATCTTGTCTAAAACGCGAGCCAACTCCGGGGTGACAGTTGCATTTTTCTGCCAGATGAGATTCCCTAAATTATCAACTCTGAGTTGTTTCGGGCGCATCCCTGTCAAGGCTTGAATCCCGATGAGCCCGACAGCATAGATGTCGCTGCACAATTTCGGGGAACCGATGGCTTGTTCGGGGGGAATATAATCTTGCTGAGTCCCGCCGCGCGATTTCGTTTGACCGATGCTGTTTTGTGAGGTGTTGATTTCTTTAACTGCGCCAAAGTCAATTAATACAATTTTGCCATCAGATGTCCGTCTGATTAAGTTTTGAGGGTGAACGTCGCGGTGAATTACATCTTGTTTGTGAACAAAAACAAGCACTTCTAAGATATCTTGCAACAAAGCGATAACCTGATGTTCTTGCCAGGGTTGACCTTCGATTAGTTCTTGATACAAGGGTTGCCCTTCGATGAATTGATAGACTAAATAAAAATATCCATCTTCTTCAAAGCGAGCTAACAATTCTGGTATCCGATCGTGTTGGCCCAATCGATATAAAACCCGCGTTTCTCGATCGAATAGGTGGCAGGTTCTCTCAGACTGGCTTTTCAGGCGCTTGACGAGGCACAAAGGTCGATCGGGCAAATTTTCATCTTCAGCCAGATAGGTATCGCTGTACTCCGTGTTCACCAAATGTTCTCTAATTCGGTAACGCATCCGCAGCAGCTTTTGCAACATCGGATCGACAGAATTAGCTGGTTGTGTGCCTTTTTGTACAGCTCTCATGATGCAGTCCCAAAGATTTGCTCCGACGACTCTTTCTTCTTGTCCAATAATTTCTGCTTGCTTCAGTACCTTGGTGAGGTCTTTCCACAAGTTATAGCCGACGTAGCGCCCCAGGTAGCCCACTGTGTACCCGCGGGCGATCGGATCGTTTTGCTGAATTTGTTGGTACGTCAAACCCCCTACAACGCCTCGAATTATCGACTGTTGCAACCGAGTCAGGTGTTTTTCCGTTTGTTCGTATACCAGATTGTCCAAAAAAATTATTGCTTCTTCTACTATCATAGTTTCATGTCTTAAGTTACTTGTGCAGCAGCAACACATTTGGTTTTTATATTTCTGTTATAGACGGTTGGGTTGAAATTTACTAGGTTTTTTGACTGGTGAAATATATCTTGATAAATATGACTTTTATGAATCTAGATTATGAATTATATGAAATTGATTTACTTGACAAATGGTTGATGTGTTAAGTAGAATTGACTGATTTTTCTCAGAGAGGATCTTAGAGATATAGCAATCCTCGCATCATTTGTGAATTTCTTACTTTCTCCCCCCGGTTCGGGCAGGGTTGGGGTGGAGTAAAAAATTTACGACTTCTGCAAGGATTGCTATATAAGGGTTATTTAAGCCGACATGATAAGCTGTTGTGCATTGAGATGGGAATTATCGGGCGGGCGCTCCTGCCCACCCGACAATAGTTTAAAGAAACAAGATAGTAAAAATTATCTTCGCGCCTGCTTATTAACAGTTAACATTTAACAATTAACTGTTAATTCTTAATCTTGTTCACGTAGCCCCACAAACTGTAATCGCGGCTCAGCCAACCCCGGAAAAAAGCCATCTGAGTCGGATCTTCTTGCACCCTTTTGTAGCGGTAAATAATCCGTTCGTTAATCATTTGCAGTGCGGTATTTTTGTTATTTGCCCCTTTCAGCGCTTCCTTGGTGCGCGGGTCAAAAACTCCCGTTTGCGGCAATCCTAATGCTTGCTGAAGAAAGGTAATTGAGTTATTAATACCGAAATTAACGGCGGTGTCAAACATGACGATCGCCAAAGCCGGCTGCATCGTGCCCGAGAGGCTCGAATCCCAGTAATATTTATAAATTTCTAGGAGCTCTGCTTCCGACATCTGCGTCACGTCGAGGGGCGGAAGCCCACGACTGTAGCGGTAGGCGTTGTATTCGGTTTGCAATACGCCCCGATAAGTTCTGCCACCCTTATCGGCTGGGTGATTGCTGAATCCACCCTCAAAATATAGGGTGAAATAAAGAGCAGTTTGAAATAATTTCTGCCGAAAGCTGGCTGTCTGCTGCTGCTGTGCGAAAGTCTTTTGGGCAAAGGGTAAGGGGATTGCTAAGGTTAACAAGAGTATCCCCAGCAGGAGGTTTGGTTTCCACTTGATGTTATGTTGGCGCTGTGTCGCTTGCTTGTCGCTCATAAATTCTCTGTGACGATCGCCCGTAGTTCCGCTAAAACTGCTACTCTGCAAAATAATATAGATTCAACCTTTAACTTGATAGCACAGATAGGCCGCAAAATGAATTCCGATTTTCGCAACCAATCCGAAACACCCCAATTTGAAGATGCTGCATCCCTGACAGTTGTTGCAGAAACCTATTACTCTCAAGGCAATTTAGCAGCAGCCGTCGCTGCTTGTCGCCGAGCTCTGGAATTGCAACCAGATTGGGCGGCGGCTTACGTGACAATGGGCAATGTGCAGCAAGCAAGCGGCCAAATTGAGGAAGCGATGCGGTTTTATTCCGAGGCGATCGCTCTGAATCCGGATTTTGCTGAGGCTTATGCTAATTTGGGGAGTATGCTCTACAAACAAGGGCTTTTGGTGGAGGCGGTTGTCAATTACTCCAAGGCGATCGAACTTAAACCAAATTTGGCTGCTGCTTACTGGAATTTGGCAGGGGCACTGAAACAGCAGGGGCAGCCGGATGCAGCGGTAGCATACGAGCAAAAAGCTCTCGAACTCAATCCCCACCTTGCTCAGGTAGATTTTCACTTAAATTTAGGAGATCAATTAGCGCGGCAAGGGAAGTTAGATGAGGCGGTGGCTGCATGGCAGCGGGCGATCGCATTCAAACCCGATTTAGCCGAAGCATACTGTCAAATTGGCCGAGTTTTGCGCTACCAAGGTCAATTTAAAGACGCAATACCCAACCTTCAAAAAGCCCTAGAAATTAAACCGGATTTTATTTCTGCCCACCAACATTTGTGCGGCATCCTCAGAGATACTAGCGATTTAGCTGCCGCGCGGCAAGCCGTCCACCAATACAGCCAAATGTGTGCCGAAACCGATCCAATTATGACGGCGATTTACTTCATCAGCACCTATCAAGTGTCGGGATTAAATCAAATTGCGGGCGATCGATTTTTAGAACTAGAGTCATACTTGCAGCAAAACTTAGAAACCGCTAGCCCGCTGGAAATTAAATCGCTTTATGCAAACTTGTTATTCAGCACGCCCTATTTGCGAGATGACTTGGCAGCCAACTCAAAACTTTACAGATTAATTGCCCACAAGTATATCGACCAATGTATTAAACCTAATTTTTCTCAACCCGCCAATTACAGTTTCAAACCAACGGTTCCATCCAGCAAGTTAAAAATCGGCTTTTTGTCCAATCACTTTAGCCGCCATTCTGTAGGTTGGTGCAGCGCTGACATCATTCGCGAATTGTCCGACATCACACCCAATTTGTATTTGTACGCTTCCGAAAGAATTGTTCCTGACGATCGCACTCAGCAATTTGAAAGTTTTGGCAAACTGACTTTTCCCACAACCTACCCGAACGGACTTGCCAATTCTGCCGAAATTATCGACCAAATTCAGCAAGATGAATTGGACGTTTTAGTTGATTTAGATTCTCTCAGCGTACCAGTTCACGCTGACATTCTCTACCAAAAACCCGCACCAGTTTGTGTTTCTTGGCTGGGATTTGACGCCCCTTACATATCGCCGGAAAATTACTTTCTTACAGACAGGCACTCGCACCCAGCAGACCGGGACAAATATTATGACGAGCAGCTAATTAGGATGCCTGATTCCTTTGTAGCGGTGTCCGGTTTTCAGAGATATGGAGTCGATCCCGTTGCATTGAGAAAATCGCATCGGATCGGCTTGGATCAGATAGTTTACCTGTGCGTCAGTCCCGGCAGAAAATTTAATCGCGAGTTGGTAAAAGCACAAATTGCGATTCTCAAAGAAGTGCCGAACAGTATCTTAATTCACAAAGCTTTAGGCGATGCAGCAGTGTTTGAGGGTGCGTATCACCAAGCTTGCGAAGCTGAGAAAGTGAGCAAGCACCGAATTAAGTTTTTGCCGAGGTTTGCTACTGAGGAAGAACACAGAATTATCTATTTGCTAGCCGATGTGTTGTTAGATTCTTATCCTTACAACGGAGGAACTCACACTTTAGAGGCTTTGTGGTTTAATTTGCCGGTGGTGACTCGCACAGGAGAGCAATTTTTGTCGAGAATGGGTTATTCGTTTTTGCAGACTTTGGGAATTGAAACAGGCGTGGCTTTGTCTTGGTCGGAATATGTGGAAGTGGGTGTAAAATTGGGCAAAGAGCGTGAATTTAGAAATGCAATTAAAGCACAGTTGGTGAAATCTAAAGATCCAGCCAATTTGTCGCCGCTGTGGAATGCGAAAAAGTTTGCTGGTGATATGTATGCGGTCTTGGAAAAATTATGTAAAATAGGATAAATGCTGGCTAGTGACTACTGACTAATGACTAATGACTAATGACTACTGACTACTGACTACTGACTACTGACTACTGACTACTGACTAATGACTAATGACTTCAACACTGCCAACTATTAAGTTTTTGAAACAGCCGACTTCGGAAGCTTGGGTGCAACAGGCGATCGCCCATTTGGATACAATCTTATTAGACCATTCTCACTGCGAGCGGAAAGCGGCGGGAGTAGCGTTAAATTTAATGTTTCGCTACCCAGCCCGCGAAAAATTGGTGAGGATGCTAACGGCGATCGCCCGCGAAGAATTAGAGCATTTCGAGCAAGTCAACCAGCGGTTAGAACAGCGCGGCATTGCTTTAGGCCCTTTGGCTGCACCTCCCTATGGTGCTGGTTTGTCCGCCCAAATTCGCAAGCAGGAACCGGAGAGACTTTTGGATTCTTTGTTGGTTTCTGGTTTGATAGAAGCGCGCAGTCACGAACGGTTGGGGCTGCTGGGCGATCGCTGTCCCGACGCCCAATTAGCTAAGTTTTACCGCAGTTTGATGGCTTCGGAAGCTCGCCATTACGGTGTATATTGGATTTTAGCAACAACTTATTTCGATCGCACTCTTGTGATTGACAGGCTGGAGGAATTATCATTAGTAGAGAGCGAGTTGCTGGCAAGTCTTCATCCCGAACCGAGAATTCACAGTTAAAATCTAGGTGCATTTAAAGACTGTAAAACACAAAAAATGAGTAATTTTACAGTTGCTAAAGTCAAAAAATAAATATACGTTGCAACAACCAATGAAAACCCAACATCTGGATTTTTTAATTCGTTCCTGGGAAACGCGCGATCGCGCTGAGGCGTTCTATTTAATTAGGGATGTTTTAGCAGAGTACGGTTTAAAATGCGAACCTCACGGGGCAGATCGAGATGTCTATGATGTAGAACTACATTATCAGAATAAAGGCGGCGAATTTTGGGTAGTTGAACGGCAGGATAAAATAGTCGGTACGGCGGCTTACTATCCGATTGAGCGCGGAAATAATGCTGTTGAAATTCGCAAAATGTATATTTTGCCAGCAGCAAGAGGACAAGGTTTGGGGAAATTTTTACTGCAAGAATTGGAAAGTAAAATTATCGCTCGTGGCTTTGAGGAAATTTGGATAGAAACTGCGAGCATTCTCAAAGAAGCTGTTAAAATGTACGAAAATAGCGGATATCTACCGACAACTGGTGTGGAGACGCCAAGGTGCGATCGGGTTTACGTAAAATATCTAGATATAAAAAATCTCTAATAAGGTTTGTGTAAACAATGATTAATTTACTCAGTTTCAATCAACTGTTGATTGAAACTGAGTAAATTAATCTAGGAGGAAAACAAATGACTATCACCACAGAAAACTCTCACTCTCAAAATCATGCTACCAACAAATTGCTAGACGGCCCTAAAGACACTAGATTTGTTCAGACAGTGCGGGGAATTTTAAATCCTCTGTATTATTTAGATAGTAATTCTCAGCGCTACGGCGACCTTTTTACCAGCATATTCAGCAACTTTCCGCCGCAAGTAATTATTAGCAATCCTCAAGCTATTCAAGAAATTTTTACAGCCGATTCCCAACTATTTAAATCCGGTACTGTAAATGAGATAGGGCTACCTTTAGTCGGACAGAATTCGTTATTTTTATTAGATGGCGATCGACATTTGCAGCAGCGCAAACTTTTAATGCCACCTTTTCATGGTGAACGCATGAAAGCTTACGGACAAATCATCCGCGATACAACCGAAAAAGAAATTAATAATTGGACTCCTGGTAACTCGGTAATCGCGCAATCAACTATGCAGGAGATTTCCTTGGAAGTAATTTTACACGCTGTTTTTGGGCTGAGCGAAGGAGAACGCTACCAGCAAATCCAGCAACTTCTTGTTAAAATGTTGAATTTTTTTAGCAATCCCTTAAGCGCTACCTTTCTGTTTATCAATTCGTTGCAAAAAGATTTAGGTGCTTGGAGTCCTTGGGGAGGATTTCTGCGACAAAGACAGCGTTTAGATGAACTGCTTTATCAAGAAATCCGCGAGCGCAAAACTCAGTCTGAACCATTGGGCGAAGACATCCTGAGCTTGTTAATTTCCGCTCGTGACGAAGCAGGAAAGCCGATGAGCCACGTTGAATTGCGGGATGAATTAATGACAATCTTATTCGCAGGACACGAAACTACAGCCACAGCTTTAGCCTGGGCTTTGTATTGGATTCACTACATCCCAGAAGTCCGTGAAAAACTGCTGCAAGAACTCAATTCTATTGATGTCGAAAATTGCGATCCGACGGAAATAAGTAAACTCCCGTATTTGAATGCTGTCTGTTGCGAAACGCTGCGGATTTATCCGATCCTATTTTTTGCATTTCCGCGCCTTCTGCAAGCTCCCATGCAGTTAATGGGTTATAATATTCCCAAAGGAATGATACTTTCTACCTGCATTTATTTGGTTCACCACCGACCGGATATTTACCCGGAACCAAAGTGTTTTAAACCCGAACGTTTTCTAGAAAGGCAATTTTCGCCTTACGAATATTTGCCGTTTGGGGGAGGGAACCGCCGCTGTATTGGCACGGCATTCGCAATGTTTGAAATGAAGTTAGTATTGGCGAAAGTGCTGTCACGATACTCTTTAGAACTTGCAGAAAATCGTCCGGTTTTGCCAGTGCGCCGCGGTTTGACAATGGCACCCGCTGGTGGTGTGCCTCTCGTGGTAAAGGCGAGGATTTGAATCTTAGGAATGAGAATTAAATAACTTCCACAAGTTTGTGGGATGGGCGTCCCGCCCGTCCAAAAAGGACGGGCGGGACG